>JADGQA010000332.1 GCA_017882185.1 Bacteroidota bacterium | reverse complement strand
GACCGCGATCTAGACTTCGAATTGATTGATTCCCTTTCAAACAGAAAAGTCAGAAACGCAAGTCAAGCTGTTCATGCCGGCCTTTCCCATTCCCTCCCATTCATACAGAACGTTCCTTTATCGGTTCTACTTAAGCTTCGCAAAGCCGAAGGTGAAAGTTTCAGGGTCTATCGAGATGCGTTGACAAGGACTATCAAGTCAACAGACACAGATGACCCGCGCAAGATTAAGGAGCTATTCAATGACCAAATCCTGCCGGAACTTAACAAGATCGATTTAGTCATTAAGAACTCGCGTCGCCTCCTTGCTGAATCAATTACTTCTGATCTGGTAATCGGTGCTGGATTCCTCGGAATTGGACTCTTCAGCGGTTGGATTCCGCCTGCCGTCAGCCATATTCTTGCCGCCGTCGGCGGTTACAATTTCGTCAACGCAACAGTGAAAGAGCTTCGCAAAGCTCTGCGTGAACCAAAGGAAATCAAAGACGAGAAGTTCTACTTTTTGTGGAAGGTTAAGCAGGTCGCACACGCTACCTAACAAACGGCAAGCCGCTTCTGAGAAAAGTGTCCCGACACAAAACGTCGGGATAAATCGGGGCCCCCATTCAAATCAATCGGGGTAAACAGGCCCGCCAAAAAGGTGATGCACGGCGGGTAAACAGTTTATTTTTTGGTAGGGAAAGAAAGGCCCGATATCCAATTGGACGAACGCTTTGCGTTCGACATCCTACGCCTCCGGCTGTAGTTTTCGGATACGAGGAACCTGCTCCTCCTGAAGAGAACACTGAGGTTGAATGTCTCCATAGGTGCATCATGAAAAATCTCTTGACGGTACTCATTTTGTCTTTTTTTCTTTTTGGATTCCAACGTCCATCCCAGGACTCCAGCAATGATGTGCCCATTTCGACTGATGCGGCGATCCTTACTCTGCGCTCTCAGCGAACGGGGGTTTTTCTTGATTCGGTCCTTGCAAAGGATATCGACAAGGCATTGACGTCGGCCAGGACTTTAGTGGACACTTTGAACAGCATCCACGCACGATACGACTATGCCATCAATCGCCTGATACTTATTTCATCCGGAAGTTGGACAACGGCATGGAAGAATGGTGAGCTTCACACAGGAAACAAATTCATCGATTCACTTTCCGCCGTGTATTCTCTTGATACCGTCACGGTATCCTCAATTGGAAGCTCCTTCTTCTACACACTCACGTATGGACTTCCTTTGCAGATGAAAAACCTGGCAAAGGTCTATATGAAAGATCCGTCGATTGCCGCTGCTGAACCCGATGGAAATGCAGGCGATGGCAACAATATTGAGGTCGTGAGGAAAAACGGAACATGGGATCTTGCGTTTTCCCTCGGCTTTGGCGACTGCATGGCGGGGTGTATGGCCCGGTACTATTGGTACATCACGGTCGATGGGACGACGGCGACATTCATAAAAGAGGAGGGAACTGACCACACCACACCCCTCGTCTACCAATGGAATTTTCCTCCGGCGTATGACCCGACATACTTTTCTTCACTCCCGTCCCTGTTGGATCGTGTACAAAACGCGGAGGACTGGTTGGTGCGTCAATATGCCGTCGAATCGTTGGGAAAACTGTTTGTGAACAGCTCGTCTCCCTTCCGGAATGAACTGTTCCAGAGCCTCAAAGAGGCTGCAATCGCCAACAAGGCACAATGTGTGCAAGCATTGACAGGGCTGATCGATGACCCCGACCCCGATGTTCAGAACTCTGCAATACTCACGCTCGGTGCTTTGCTTGGAAGTGGAAGGGGATACTCGTCGTATTTTCCCCTCCATGTCGGCAATAGCTGGACATGGTCTCGACCCATTGGGACGGATTCGATCGAGAACATCACCGACACCGTCATGGAAGGCGACACGAAGTATTTTCGGTTTAATCGTTTGCGCGAACTGGATACGCCGATTGTGACAATGGACGCTTACCGGGCAACCATTATTGCGCGTTCGACCCAGGTAACATGGTTGGATTTTTCTCTTGATGTCGGAGACACATACGTCATCCGTTTCTTCACGGATCCCCCTCTGGAATGGACAGTCCGTATAGGAAGCAAGGACGATACTGTTCATCTCGGTGGGAAAATTCTCTCTCACTGTTGGCGCTTCGACATGGTCACGTGTTGCGACTGGGGGTGGTCGGAGTGGTTTGCGCCAGGGGTCGGCCCGGTGAAGCGAGTGGGGGAAACCATTCACGGCCCGGAGGCTTATTATCTCCTCTCGGCACAGATTGACAACACCAATATAGTGTTGTCAGCAAAAGAAAGGGATCCATGGGTCCCGTCCAAACTCTTTTTGGCTCAAAATTATCCAAACCCTTTCAATCCTTCGACGATCATCAACTATGAGTTGCCTGCGGGGGCTTCTGTAACGTTGAAGATCTATGATGTGCTGGGTAGAGAAATCCTTGTGCTGGTGAGTGAACACCAAAGTGCGGGCAGCCATTCGGTTCTTTGGAGTGCGGGCAATCTACCGAGCGGCATGTACTTCTACAGACTCCAAGCAGGGCCTTACACTCAAACGAAGAAGCTCTTGGTTCTTAAATGAACCCGATAAGAAAGGCTCAATCGATCCGTTCGCTCCACCGCGCTCTCAATCGTATGCACAGAATTCGCCGTGGCGTGGTTTTCGGAAGCGTTGAGCGTATGGGAATGACAAATTATACAGCGACGACTCAGAACTCACAGGGAGAAACTCTATGAAGGCAATGATATTCAGAAAGTATGGTCCTCCTGATGTCTTACGTCTCGAAGAGGTGGAAAAGCCTATCCCAAAAGACAACGAGTTGCTCATCAAGGTCCAGGCAGCCTCTGTCAACGCGCTCGATTGGCACTTTTTGAGAGGCAAGCCGTTTCTCGTCCGTTTGCAGTTTGGTTTTTTCAGCCCGAAGGCCAGAATACTTGGCTACGACATTGCAGGCCGTGTTGAAGCTGTAGGCAAGAATGTGACTCAGTTCAAGCCAGGCGACGAGGTATTCGGTGGTCTGGGGTTCGTTCTCGGCGGATTCGCCGAGTACGCTTGCATTGCTGAAGACGGATTTGTGGCGCTGAAACCATCAGGCACCACGTTTGAGCAAGCCGCCGCAGTGCCAGTTGCCGCTTTTACCGCGCTGAAGGCGCTTCGGGACAAGGGACATATACAATCCGGGCAGAA
>JADGQA010000112.1 GCA_017882185.1 Bacteroidota bacterium | reverse complement strand
GTATCGTCAAACCAGTACACTTCCGATCTGGAAACGGTGGTTGACTTTGGGAAATCGTATTGCACCCATTCCGATGTCCCTTTGCTTGGCCACCAGTGCAAATATGGAATTGATTCATCGTTCGAATTCTTCGGCAGCAGCTGATCGTTGACTGCTTCTGCATTTCGTTTGTCGGAAGCAGTGACTTTGCTTGTGAACGCAAGTGTCGGCGCCGGGGCCGGCTGAGCAGCGTCTTTCTCCCGCGCCACCCACACTATCATTTCACTTCGACCCCGGTGGGCCCATGCGTAGTAAGGAACCGCGAGGAATTCCTCCGGTCTTTCCAAAACAACACCGCCGTCCATGGTACGCCGGACAGGCGTCGCAGTTCCGCTGACAGTCTGGACGCCGTTGAGAAGGTTGGGCTGAAACTCGGTCTTGAGCTCACTGTTGTCTGCAAGAATCAAATTTGTCACTCGCTTGTCCTTCGTGTCAACGCCCTCAAGGCAGAAAACGATTGGTCCTCGCTGAAGTGACACGTGGTCGTTGTCATCAAGGAGACCGGAATTTGCCACGACACGACGAACCTGCATGGGAAATTCAAGTTCTACGACATCACCTTTTCTCCATTCGCGATCGATGATAGCAAAGCCTCCTACAGCCTGCGGCGCAACTTCGTGTCCGTTGACTTTGAAAACATTCTTGTCGGCAACCACGTCGGCAAAGTGGTACAAATCGCTCGGGACTGGCTGGTTTTGAGCCCAACCCGGCACACGTATCTTCACTCCGAATCGTCCCGTCCTATCGGGATCGATCGAGAGTCGCGCTGTTCCTTCCCAGGGATAGTGAGTTTCTTGTTTCACATGGATGATTCGATCGCCCAGCTTGACATCCGTTTCACTTCCTATGAAGAGATTGACATAAACATACTGTTCATCGCGCGCGTAAATGTATCCTGCAAGAGAGGGTAGAAATCGGAGCACATTGGGCGGACAGCATGCGCAGCCGAACCATTCAGACCTTGTCGCGCCGTGGAACGACTCAAGCGGGTTGGGATAGAAAAACTTTTCACCATCCATTGAAATGCCTGAAAGGAAACTGTTGTAGATCGTTCGCTCCAGGACATCAACGTACTTGGCGTCCCCGTGAGTGAGGAACATCCGGCAATTCCACAATGCGTTCGCAATCGATGCGCACGTTTCGCAATAGGCGCTTGAATTAGGCAAAGCATACGCGTGACTGAATCCTTCATTCCCTCCGCTCGCTCCGATGCCGCCGGTAACGTACATCTTCGTGCTCACCACATCCTGCCATATCCTGTCAAGTGGAAGTACGTATGATTCGTCGCCACTCAGTGCCGCCACATCGGCCATCCCCGAATACATATAGGCAGCCCGGACGGAGTGCCCTTCTGCAACATCCTGGTCAAGGATGGGTTTGTCGTCTTGAGCATAATCTCCCATGAGTTCGTGGCCCTTCGCATTCCCGCGCTGGTCCAGGAAGAATTTGGCGGTCTGCAAATATTTCTCGTTTTCGGTGAGCCGATACAACTTGCTCAGTCCAATTTCGATTTCCTGATGTCCGGGAACTTCGTGGCGACCGTTTGGCCCAAACGTTGCACAAACAAGGTCCGCATTCTTGAGAGCTATGTTGAGCAGGTTCTTTTTCCCCGTCGCCAGAAAATGGGCAACGGCGGCCTCATACAAATGACCTGCACAGTAGAGCTCGTGACTTCCATCCTTTTCTCCAACCCACCGCTCTTTCCCACCAGGTGGCTGATATTCTGCCGTCATCAGCCTTCGGGGGGTGTACAAATAGCCATCAGAATCCTGTGCCGCAGCAATGATCGTGATCAGACTGTCGAGATATTTGTCGAGTCCGGCATCGTAGTGCGTCTCCATTATGTAGGCCGCTCCTTCGATCGACTTGTAGACATCCGAGTCGTTGAACTGATAGCCCGTATACTTACCCTTCTTCAGGCCCGCTGCAATAGCAAAGTTGTCAAAACGTCCTGTGGTTGAACATTCATTGAATATGTGCCAGAGGGTAACTTTCCGATTGACTTCGAGCCGGGGAGACCAGAAGCTGTCTTGAACACGCACTTCATTGAATGGTACCAACTTGATGGGGTAGTCCTTCTTGCCTGTCGCCAGAAGAATTGGCGACGTGAGGAGGATGATTGCTATGGTGGATGTTCGAGGCGGTCTCATAGTCTCGTACGCTTTATCGGAGGTCGCAATTCATTGAGTTTGATTCGACCAAATGGGAACCAATCGCCATTGACGTCATACTATGTCAATATCCGTCAATCAAACATATCCTCAGACTTGTACAGCATGCCTTTCGGTAGATTGAACGAAATGTCATCAACGCCGATCATCCGCATCGCATCGAACATTGCTCTACCCGCGTGAGCAAATGCGACTGCCGTGTGATGTGGGAATCGCTTTTCGATAAGGACGTGACGATAGAATCGTCCCATTTCCTTTACGGCGAACACAGCAATACATCCGAATGATTTGGGATCAATGTTCAAAATCTCCCCTTCCGCAACGTACGCTTTCAACTCAGCATTGGCAGTTGACTGGAGCCGGAACAGAGTCATATCGCCGGGACGAATCTGTCCCTCGATTGTCCCCCTGGTTATGTTTGGTTCCTTACCGGCTTCCATCACCCGATGCATAATTAACTGATACTTCATCGTTGAATGGACCATGCACGACGTGGAGGTATTGCCACAATGAAATCCCATGAAGAGATCTTCATTCTTATAGTCCCTCACCTGCGACCTGGATTCTTCGTACATATCCTTCGGAACAGTGTTGTTGATGTCGAGGATTGCAGGAGGCATTTCAGTTGCACACGTCGCGATATATTCGCTCAGCGCACCATAGATGTCTGACTCACACGAAATGGGAATTCCGCGTGTAGCAAGTCGGGAATTGATGAAGCAAGGAGTGAATCCAAAAAACTTCTCGAAGGATGGCCAGCATTTGTTGGCGAACACGGCATATTCCGATGCACCAAGATTCTTCTCCATGAAATCGAGCAATGAAACCTCGAACTGCGCCATCGGCTCCATCAGATCTGGATATGTATTTCCTTTGCCAAGCTCCTTTGCCATATCTTGGGCAACTGCCTTAATCTTCGGATTCCCTTTTGCCGACTGGTAAAGGTCAAACATATCGAGCTCGCTGTTTTCGACAATTTCAACTCCCATATCAAACAGCGGCTTGATGGGCGCGTGACAAGTCAAGAAATCGAACGGACGAGGACCGAATGAGAAGATTTTCAATTTGCGCAGTCCGAGTGCGATTTTCGCGACGGGAATGAAATCTCTGATCATCCCAGCAACTTCCACTGGCCCACCTACCGGATACTTGGGGAAATGCACTTTCAAGCTTCTGAGACCAACATTGTATGAAGCACTCAGAAGGCCACAATAAGCATCGCCTCTCCCATTGATCAGATCCTTCCCTGTGTCCTCTGCGGCTGCCGTGAGCATCACTGGGCCGCCGAATTTCTGGGCAAGCATCGTCAGAGGGCCTTCGGGTCCGAAATTGCCAAGGTAGATTGTCAAGGCATTGATTTTTTTGTCCTGAATTTCTCGGAGTGCTTTGAGGACATCATTCTCGTTTTCCACGACCGTATCAAGCTCAACGACGGGAACCTTCGCCTTCTTACATTCTTCCACTACTTTCGCTCTTCGCTTTCGAGACAATTCAATAGGAAAACAATCCCTGCTTACTGCGATGATTCCCATGTTGATGGTTGGTACGTTACTCATAGAATTACTCGTCCTTTCCTGGTCCGCGTTATCCCTGCCCGTAGTAGGAATTGGGCCCGTGTTTGCGTTGATGATGTTTTTGAATCAATGATTTCTTCAGCCGTTTCGTTCTCGGGTTGATTTGAAGCGTCAAATATGCCATCTTCGCCAGTTCTTCCAACATCACGCTGTTATACACGGCTTTCTCCGGTGTCTCACCCCACGCGAACGGGCCGTGACATGCTATCAGTACCATTGACGTTTCAAGATAAGAGCGCTTTTTGAACACTTTCAGAATCTGATTGCCAGTTTCAATTTCATAATCCCCCTGGATCATTTTATCATCCATGGCTTCCGTGCAGGGAATGTCCTCAGGCAGGTGATCAGCGTGCGTTGTACCGAGAACGGGGATCGGTTTCATCGCCTGAGCCCACGCCGTAGCGTACGTCGAATGTGTATGCACGACACCACCGATTTCCGGAAAGCTTTTGTACAGAAGTGTGTGTGTCTTTGTGTCGGATGAAGGTCGAAGAGCGCCTTCAACGACCGCATTGTCGAGATCGACAACAACCATATCCTTTGCCTTGAGTTCGGAGTACGGGATGCCGCTCGGCTTGATGGCGACGTAGCCCAATTTGCGGTCAATCGCGCTTGCATTGCCAAAGGTATGCAGCACGAGATTGTTGCGCGGAAGGTCCATATTGCATTTCCACGCGATCTCTTTCAGATTACTGATTGCGCTCATACGGACGCCCTCCTCTCCGTAATCTCGTGTTCCAGGTATTCACCAAGTCGACCATATCGTTCGTACAAATTCAGATAGTTCATCGCATTTCGCTCATTGGGTTGATATTCTTTTTCGAAGCCGTTACCCATCGCCTCTTTAGCATCGTCAATGGTCTTGTAGAGGCCGGCTACGGTTGCAGCACACATCGCCGCGCCCAAGGCGCACGTCTGCTCAGAACGAGGAATCTTAATTCTCATGTCGAGAACATCTGCGACCGTTTGCATGATGAATGGGGATTTCTTTGCGACCCCGCCAAAAGCGATCACACCGTCTATGCGCACTCCTTCCGACCTGAACCTGTCCACGATCTTCTTTGCCCCGAACGCCGTGGCCTCCACAAGTGCACGGAAAATCCTCGGGGCATCGCTGCCGAGACTAATCCCCGTTATGGCCCCTTTTAGAAGCTGATTTGCATCAGGAGTCCGTCTTCCATTCATCCAGTCGATTGCCAGCAACCCCGATTCATCAATCGGTACTCGTTCCGCCGCCGCGGATAATGCCGAAACGATGCCTTCGGAAAGCTCTGCCAGAAGTTTTTCCTTCAGTTTACCGTCAAGAAGTCTGCTCTTCCGTATCAGATGCTCGGCAGGCCAGAGAAGCAAATCTTTGAACCATGCATAGACATCGCCGAATGCGGATTGCCCGGCTTCCATGCCGAGCATGCCAGGGATGACCGAGCCATCGACCTGGCCACAAATTCCCTTCACAAGCCTGTCTTTCATATCTTCGTTCGGCGCAATGAGTATGTCACACGTCGAAGTCCCCATGATTTTTGTCAAATGGTATGGGATAATTTCGCCCCCGATTGCCCCCATATGTGCATCAAACGCACCGACCCCCACCGTCACTCGCGTTGATAATCCAAGTTTCTTTGCCCATTCGGGAGAGAGAGTGCCGACCGCAATATCGCTCGTATACGTCTCGCGGTACAGTCGCTCACGCAGTCCTTTGAGGAGCGGATCCAGTCTTACCAGGAAATCTTCTGAAGGAAGGCCTCCAAACGAAGGATGCCACATCGCCTTATGACCTGCTGCGCAACGACTCCGCTTCAAACGGTCTGGTTCTGTGCTGTCAGTGAGGAGAGCGGGAAACCAGTCGCAGTGCTCGACCCAGGAATGCGCAGCCTTGCCTACGGCGGGATCAGCACGAAGAATGTGGAGTATTTTTGCCCAGAACCATTCGGATGAATAGACTCCTCCTTCGAACTTTGTGAAATCCTCTCCACCCCAGGTTTTTGCCAGCTTGTTAATCTCAGCAGCCTCCTGTATGGCAGTGTGGTCCTTCCAAAGGACAAACATTGCGTTTGGATTTCGCTCAAAGCCCTTGCAGAGAGCCAGCGGTGTGCCGTGATGATCAACTGCAACCGGAGTCGAACCGGTCGTATCGACCGAGAGTGCAACGATGTTTTCCACAATCCCTTTTGGCGACTTTCGAAGTGATGACCTGACTGCCTCCTCGAAACTCTCGATATAGTCCAATGGATGTTGTCGGAACTGATTCGCCGAGGAATCGCAGAATTTCCCCTTACTCCATCGTTCGTATGGCGCCACCGCACTTGCTATCTCCGTTCCATTTGCAGCGTCCACCACGACAACACGCACCGAATCAGTTCCAAAATCCACTCCAACAACGAATGACTTCTTCTTCATCGTTTTTCTTCCGTCAGTCTTGATAGTACATGACATTGTCTCTTGTGATGATATCAAGGGGTACGCTGATCGCTTTCTTCACTTTGTCCTTCAAGATCACGTGTCGATACAGTGCACGAATTCCTTCGTACGCCTGCATTCCCGGCCTTTGGCTGATGACGAAATCGATCAACCCAGCTTCAAGATACTTCTGGTTCTTTGCCACAAGGTCGTAACCGATGATACAGACTCTTCTCGTTGTCTCCTGATCGTTGAGGTAATGTGCAAAGGGATGTGTCCATGCATTGGACACATAGACACCCCACAGGTTTCTGTTCTCCCGGAGTATCCGCAGCGCAACCTTTCGAAATGCAGCTTCGCCGCCGTGACTGTCTGCCTCATATTCCACGAACGACGTCGACGGCCCGGATTGAATGCCCGAGAGAAAGCCCCGTAGGCGTTCGTTGAGGTGAAAATCCGCGGGAGTCACTCTAACGATGGCGATGCCGCCGTCGCCACATTTCATCCTCATCATGAGGTTTGCCGCGAGCAAGCCGCTCTGGTACGCATCCTGGCTGATGGTGGAAAGGAATCCTGCTCCGGGGATCGTGGAATCAAAGAAGACGTATGGGATTCGTGAAGGAATCGTAGCGACAAGTTTGGCGGCAATCGTCGGAAGAACGGGTGCGATGAGAAGTCCATCCGGTTTCTCACCAAGTGCGTGATGAAACGCGTTCTCGAAAGACTTTTCAGAGTATCGATCGAAATGGTAATAGCGCACCTTCGCCTTCGCCGATTCCAACTCCAGCTGGGCTCTGCCGATGCCACGCATTGGGATACGCCAAAAACCGCTATCCTGATTCGGTTTTGGAATCAGGATGCCGAATCGAAATTCTCGCGACAGCGATAAATTGCGTGCAAAGATATTCGGCTTATACCCGATCTCTGCAATGATGCGTTGAACTCGTGTGCGGGTCTTCGCTGCGACACGACCACGAGTGTGGAGTACTCGATCTACCGTACCTATCGAAACTCTAGCCCGATCGGCGATGTCTCGAATTGAAGTCACGGCTTCGCCTCACAATCGATTCTTGTCAGAATAGGGATCGACACCGATTCAGAATGTTCGAGCGGCTCGCTCCGATTCCGTGCTTTGGTTTGAACAGGCATCCAGTCTTTGGGTGTGAAATTCCATGACTTCGCCGTCCTGTCATTTCTTCTTCCAAGGACGAAATGAGATGAAGTAGGTCGAACCAATAATGATCAGGAGTGCACCCCACCAAATACCGAAGTGCAAATTCCAGAGGATGATTGTGTGTTCGGCGGACGGCCAAAAATAATCAGAGACATTGGCAATGAAAATCGTGATGCCATAAATGAGTAACAGGGTGCCGATGAAAAACCAAATGGAAATGGAACGCTGACCGACCATAACTGCCTCCTACCAAAATATAATATTGAGAGCCACAAAGATGACGAAAATAATCGCGGCCCAGAAAATCGGTCGCTTGATCAACGGCATATCTCCTTCCGACGGAATCTCTGTACATCCTCGCACTAACCCAGTAAGTTCCGCTTCGGGTTTCGGTGCTGTCAAGAGGCTAACGACGACTGTCACGCCGACGCAAATCAACCATGACCATAGCGCTCTATACATATTTTCCGCCATGTCCTGTGCATGTTCAGACAACGCAATTATTCTCAAAGCTCCCGGATCGAGCTTCACCCAGGCCCACATTCCAATCGAAGAGCCAATTCCCGCGAACAGACCCCAAAACCCGCCGGCGGCCGTGGCACGCTTCCAAAGCATTCCGAATAGAACAGTCCCGAGAAGTGGCGCGACAAAGAAACTGAAGAGCGCTTGGACGTAATCCATAATGCTCGCAAACTGTTGTACAAGATAGGCAGTGCCGATACTCACCAACACGCCGACAACGGTACACCATCGGCCGATCTTTACGTAGTGGGCATCCTTCTCCTCCGTGTGCGAAAGCTTTATATGCAAAGGCCTATAAATGTCGTACGTCCAGACAGTTGCAAAGGCACTGATATTCCCGGCCATTCCCGACATAAACCCGGCAATGAGCGCCGTTACACCGAGACCCAATAGTCCAGGCCCTGCATACCGGGCGAGCATCAACGGAAGAACTTCATTGTAACTGTGTCCTCCGGTCGCAATGGCCTCCTTCTCTCCAACCAACCCCGGGATAAGGGCTAGCCCCAGAAGGCCCGGGAGGATCACAATGAACGGCACCATCATCTTGAAGCCTGCGCCAATAATGGGAGCCATCTTGGCCGATCGCAGATCGCGCGCCGCCAGTACTCTCTGTACAACGAGAAAATCAGTAGTCCAATATGCAAAGGAAATCACAAATCCCAATCCGAACACAATCCCGGTCCAGTGAATACCCATGGGATTGTCCTGAAATGACCCCATTGTGCTCCAGAGGTGAGTGTAATCCCCTCCGGGGAAATTACTGTGAATTCTCGCGACCATTCCACTCCAGCCACCAGATTCAATGAGACCGATGATTGGTACCAAAAGGGCTCCGAGCCAGATCAACATGAACTGCAATACCTCATTGAAGATTGCCGAAAGCAGGCCGCCAAGTACAACGTAGATCATCACTGTCAAGGAAGAGACCCATATACTAAAGTGAATGTCCCACCCGAGAATAACCTTCATAACGAGAGCCATGGAATACATATTGATCCCGCTCATAAACACCGTCATGAATCCGAATGAGACACCTGAGAGCAGGCTGGCACCCTCACCATATCTCAGCTTCAAATATCCGGGAACCGAATGTGTTCTGGAAATATAATAAAACGGCATCATCACGATGCCAAGAAAGAGCATCGCTGGAATGGCACCGATCCAATACCAATGAGTTGCGAGAATTCCATATTGGTACGCAGCTGCGGCCCAACCCATGAGCTCTAGTGATCCGAGATTTGCAGCCACAAAAGAAAGTCCTGCAATCCAGGCAGTCATCTGACGACCCGCCATGAAAAAATCTTCACCAGTCTTCGTATAACGCATCAAGTAATAACCGATCCAAAGAACAAATGCGAAATAGAGAGCGATAATGAACGTATCAGTCCAGCTGAGAGACACAAGACTCGATGGACCGAAAAACAGAAGTATCGCCGGTAAGATGTGATTGTCAATCATGTGATTCCTCGATATACGTTTGAGTACGCTCCAAATACGTGAACACGTATTCGGAATGAGGATTAGGGTTGTTGATTTCTATTGAAAGGCGCGGCATGTGAAAATGAACGAAAGCCAGGTATGAATTCCCACAACGACGTTGTTCCGAGTTGACAGTAGAACTCTCCCATGGTCTCTGTCGACTCGAGGTCCTGGAATGATTTTCGAATTCATGGAATCGATCGCGACAAGCCTTCGCACTGAGCATTCTGGCACTCTCGACTTGGATTTTGTGGCGACAATGGCCATAAATTGCGTTAACGTGCACGCAAAAGCAAGAGTTTTCTGCGGCGTTTCGGAACCAAACTGACGAATGAGTGGCAATTGGAATTCAATCGAGCCCACAGATCATTCTCGGGTGGCTAAGGTGGAGCAATCTTCAATGTGACTATTCCTGATTATGACAATGGAGTGGTCCGTCCTATTCGACCCGGCCATGATGACGTCTGCGAATCGTCCTCCAAAACCTGTGGTTGTGCGCGACGAATCCTTAAACGGCTGCCAAGTTACCGCGTAGAGAATCTGTAAATGGTCGTCGATTTGTAAGTCTGCCCAGGATCGAGCTCAGTCGACGGAAAACTGTGCTTGTTCGGAGAGTCGGGAAAATGTTGGGTCTCGAGGCAGAATCCGAAACGATGTTCGTATTTCTTCCCACCCTTGCCAATGTTTGTGCCATTGAGAAAGTTGCCAGAATAGAATTGCAGCCCCGGTTCGGTGGTGTAAACTTCCATCACTCTCCCCGTCGTTGCCTCTTCAACACGAGCAGCCAGTTTCAGCTCAGTGTCCTTTTTGTTCAGGACCCAATTGAAATCGTACCCAATCCCGTACTTCAACTGTTGGTCGTTCTCACTGATACGCGCACCAATTGCCGTCGGCTTGGTAAAGTCCATCGGTGTTCCCTTGACGCCTTTTAGTTCTCCTGTCGGAATCAGCGTGGAATCAACAGGAGTAAGCCGATCGGCATCAATGTAAAGCTGGTGTCCCAAGATATCGCCATTTCCGGCACCTGCAAGATTGAAATAGGAATGATGGGTGAGATTCACAACCGTGGGTTTGTCCGTCGTGGCTTTGTAATCGATCTTCAATTCATTACTGTCGGTGAGTGTATAGATAACCTCGACGGATAGGTTTCCGGGAAATCCCTCTTCACCATCTTTGCTCAGATATGTCAATGCCAATGAATTTCCTTCTTTGCTATCGACATCCTTTACACTCCACACCACTTTGTCGAATCCCTTGATCCCCCCGTGAAGAGTGTTTGGTCCGTCATTTGCAGCCAGCGCATACTCGTGACCAGCGAGCTTAAATCTCGCCTTCCCGATTCTGTTTCCATATCTCCCAACAAGAGCACCGAAGTACGGACTACTCGCAACGTATTGCGACAGCGAATCATATCCAAGAACGACATCGACGAACTTACCTTTCCTATCAGGTACCATCAAGGAAACCAGTATACCGCCGTAGTTTGTGATTCGCGCTTCCATTCCTGCAGCATTCTTGAGCGTATAGATATAGACTTCCGATCCATCATTGGTCTTGCCGAACAATTCCTTAGCCATTGTCGATGACTCCTGTTTTCTGGATGTGCAACTTGAAAGGAT
Organism: Bacteroidota bacterium; assembly: GCA_017882185.1. Lineage (GTDB taxonomy): Bacteria > Bacteroidota > Ignavibacteria > UBA10030 > UBA10030 > JADGQA01. The sequence goes on along the minus strand of JADGQA010000112.1, from coordinate 138 downwards.
AAATACGATTGCCAAAAGAGGAAGGACGACGAGGATACGATTTTGCATGACGATACCTTTCATAAGTCTTTCTTTTAGGCTTGTGTAAAATCTTCGATAACATAGCATCTATTGAAACTAATAACAAGAGTGCAATCC
>JADGQA010000111.1 GCA_017882185.1 Bacteroidota bacterium | reverse complement strand
TCACATCGACGAACCGCTTGTTTGGATCACTCAGCGATACCGCCTCTATCCGGTAGAAATAAAAACTAGATGCGACGTTCGCGTTCCAAGTCGTCTCATAAATGCCCAGATCGTTCTCTGCATTTACAAACACACCAAATAGCTCACTTGGTGCTGGATGACATGTTCGCGCGCCCGACTACAAGAAAGGCAAGTGTGAACAGTGCTGAAATGATGACATATGCCCAGACGAGGGCAGCTCCGCCAGTTAGCACATCAATCAAAAACACAATTGCCGACAGCGCATAAGCGACAGTGTTACCGATAAAGATGCCATCTTTTGACTTAGATGCGTCTGCATTTCGAGCTACCCAACTAATTATGGCGACTCCAAGCAACAGGCCGCCATACCCACGGAGAGCAAAAAGGACACCCATTGGCGTTCCAGCGCTCCCGCTAAAAATCATGACCTGAGGCACAAATAGCATGACAAGCCCCGACAGTGCAAGGTAAACAGCACTCAATGTAAGAAGCAGACTAGGTTTCATCTGATTTATCCTTTCATTGATGAATGAGTTTCCCCTGGCATCTATTCAAACCGCAGTGTGCCGCCAAGTTTCTCGAGGACCTTATAGTGGGAAATTGTTTGGCCGATCATGGTCAGCCCTCAAAAAGCACAAAAGCCTCCATCATCTTTCGAATCCGGAGGCTTCTCCACCTCATCCAACCTCGCTCTTCCGAACTCGGTTGTTTCATGTGTTTCACAGAAGGTAGGGAGTTATGGAGCGAGTATCAATGTGTAAACCTTCGTCAAATGTTTTCTCAACTGTGAGAATGAAAAAACAGGTGCCTCTCAAGCAGAGGGCTCCAGAGTCTTTGCGCAGTATTCGATGCGGTTATTGATCTGATGCTATCCTCACGGCTGGCCGCAACGACTGCCAGAGTCGAGATGGCAACTAACGGCCACTAAGGCCGTTATTCACCACGTTTTTCCGAAGGATCGAAGCAGATTGTGAAAGGCGACTAACTGGCTTGCTAACGTGAGGGGTAAATATTACTGTTCTTGCCGCTCTGCGAATAGCCTTTCAGCCTTGATCTTGAATGTTTCTGCAATCCTTGCAATTCTCAATGCGGAGATGTTTTTCTCGGCTCTCTCCACCACTCCAATCTAAGTCCTGTGCACACTCGCCAGAAAAGTTAGTTCCTCCTGTGAAAGATTTACTACATCGAACGACACCTATGTTCGCACTGTCATCAAATCTCCACGCTCTACGATGTTCTTAAATCCAGTATTGCGATTCGATGGATCGTTGAAGGACACCCCGAATCCGCACATCAATTACAACTCGTCAGTTCTATACACTCTTTTCGCTGTCTCCGTATGTTGTACTCCTTCTATCTTGTTGAGTCGTCGGAAGCGCAACAGCTTTCCGTGTTCGCAGTTCAGCAATAACGCAGTGAGTTCTGAAAACAAAGATTTGTGATCGCACACTATTTCACCAGGATCCTATTGCCACGATCCAATCACTTCTTCCACTGTCTTGATCTCAGCCTTGTAATTTGCCTTCAGATAGTCAAGCCCTTCAGTTTGGGACTTTTCGTCGAATGCTTCAACACCATCCTGAAGGATGACCAACTCGTACCCTCTGAAAAATGCCCCGGCAGAAGTATGACGATCACAGATGTTTGTATGCAGACCCGTGATATACAACTTTGTCACGCCAAGGCTTCGCAAGAGTTGGTCGAGGCCCGTCTCGAAAAACGCTGAGTAAGTGCGCTTTTCGAATACGTAATCCGTGGGCTCAGGTCTCAACTCCGGAATCACTTCGGCTCCCTTTGTTCCCTTCATGGCGTGCTCACCCCAGACGCGAAGTTCATAGTCTTCCTTAAGATGTGCATCGCTGGAGTAAATTACGTGAACTCCCAGTTTACGTGCTCCCGCCAGAAGTTTCTGGAGGTGGGGAATGATGTGGTCTGCTCGTTCGCAGCGCAGTTTCCCAGTGACAAAATCATTTAACATATCGATGACAATGACCGCTTCAGCTCTTTTTGACATGAGTTTCCTTTCACTTAAGATGATAATCTGTAGTTGATTAAGATTGCACGGCATATCAAGTTGCCAGATTATGAACTCTTGACTTGTATTGCCTTCCAGCTTTTCAGAGCTGTCGGTACAAATCCATGAGTTCAATTGCTGCCATCGCAGCATCCGCCCCTTTGTTGCCGGCTTTTGTCCCGGCCCTCTCGATCGCCTGTTCGATGTTGTCGGTTGTGAGAACTCCAAAAACGACGGGCATCTCGCTCTCAAGCCCTACCGATGCAATTCCTTTTGATACTTCGGCGGCTATGTAATCGAAATGGGGAGTATCGCCGCGAATAACACAGCCCAGGCAGATCAATGCATCCTGCTTCTTTCTCTTCGCCAGCTTTCTTGTGACAGCCGGAATTTCGAACGCCCCCGGAACCCAGACGATCTCAATTTGTTCCTCCTGAACACCGTGCCTGACGAGTGTGTCGACAGCTCCATCGACAAGCTTGCTGGTAATGAATTCGTTGAACCGGGAAGCAACTATGCCAATTTTTTTTCCCGTTGCGTTCATGCTTCCTTGAATTGTTTTTCTCATGACTTTTCAGCTCCTTTTCAAAGACTCAGTAAATGTCCTAGTTTTTTCTTTTTCGTTGCAAGATACTTCCTGCTTTGGCTGTTGGGCTTCACTTCAATCGGAACCCTTTCTACGACTCTAAGCCCATGACCCTCGATCCCTACTATCTTCCTTGGATTATTTGTAAGCAGCCGGATGGTTGAGAGACCAAGATCATTGAGGATTTGGGCTCCTATGCCATAGTCACGGAGGTCAGCAGGGAAACCGAGCGCAATGTTCGCCTCGACGGTATCAAGGCCCCCTTCTTGCTGCAACCGATAGGCGTGGAGCTTGTTTGCCAAGCCTATCCCCCTGCCTTCTTGATGCATATAGAGGATGACACCGAGACCGGATTCTTCGATCATCCTCATCGACTGTTCGAGTTGTTCCCCGCAATCACACCTCAACGAATGAAAAATGTCACCCGTGGTACAGGATGAATGGACACGGACCAACACGCCCTTTTTGCCCGCGACCTCTCCCTTCACCAGCGCGAGATGATGCTCGTTCATGAGCTTGTCTTCATACAAAGACAGCATGAATTCCCCGTAGCGGGTCGGGAATTCAACTGTTTCCAGGCGTCGTATGAGTTTTTCCGTCTTCCGTCGGTATTGTATGAGATCTTTAAGGGTAATCAGCTTGATGCGGTGCTTTTCTGCAAATCGCCTTAGTTCAGGGAGCCTTGACATCGATCCATCGTCTTTCATAATTTCACAGATTACCGCAGCCGGGTAGAGCCCGGCGAGTTTGGCGAGATCGACGGAGGCCTCAGTATGTCCTGCGCGCACTAAGACCCCCCCTTCCTTATAGCGCAATGGAAAGATATGCCCCGGTTTTGAAAGATCATTTGGCTTCGTCTTCGGAGAGAGAACTGCTTTGATGGTCGAAGCTCTATCGTGAGCAGAAATGCCGGTGGTGGTCTTATGCTTTGCGTCAATAGACACCGTAAATGAAGCGTCTCTCGCTTCATGGGGGTTCGCCACCATTTGGTCGATTCCGAGTTCATCAAGTCGCGATCCAACGACAGGCAGGCAAATCAATCCTCGCCCGAATTTTGCCATGAAGTTTATTATTTCCGGAGTTGCCTTTTCTGCAGCACAGACCAAGTCGCCTTCATTCTCCCGTTCAGGATCGTCCACAACAATGACCATGCGGCCGTTTTTTATGTCGTTGACGGCTTGTTCCACTGAAGCAAATTCATTTTTATTCGATGTGGGCAGAATGTTCTCCTTCCGTCGATGCGCGAGATGGCGATGGCGTTTCCGGATATCCAAATCAGTGTATGAACCCATGATTTCTAAGAAACTCTCCTGTTATTGATTTTGGAGCGGTACCGCCGAGTAAATGCTCAACATATTTTGCCAATATGTCAGACTCAATATTTGCGCGGTCACCGAGTTTTCTAGTCCCCAAGTTTGTATGACTCATGGTGTGGGGAATAATAGCCACCGAAAAAAAACCTGATTCGGAGTCAACCACAGTGAGACTAATGCCGTCGACCCCGACCGAGCCCTTTGGCATAATATATTTCCGCAGCTTCTCGTCCACGGAAAACACATAAATCCACGAATTCTCCTGATGTTTCTTCTTCAAAAGCTTACCTGTGCCTTCGACGTGACCCGTCATGATATGTCCGCCGAAACGATCGCCAACCTTCAGTGACCGTTCAAGATTCACGCTTGATCCAACATTGAGGTCGCCGATATTCGTTCGACTTTTCGTTTCGGGACTGTAGTCAAAATCCATTACCAGCCCGTTTCGAGTTTCGACCTGTCCTGTTACAGTCAGGCAGACTCCATTCACAGATATACTTTCGCCCTGCCGAACATCGCTCAGATTCGTCAGGAGTGACAAAACAGACGAACTACACCTCGATACCTTCCCGAGACCTTCAATTATGCCAGTAAACATACTTCCTGCTCCGCACACTTGATCACTTGTTGTTTACCTTCGCTCTGAGCATCCAATCTGGTCCTATGCGCGAAATTCTCGGTTCGTGGAGTATTAAGGAATCCTTTATGTTGGCGATTCCAAATCCTTCGACCGGAGTTTTTGCCAAACGACCTCCAATGATTTTTGGTGCTATGAACAGTATCACCTCATTGACAACTCTGGACTCGAGAGCGGAGGCGATTGTTTCCCCTCCACCTTCAATGAGTACGCGGTAAAGCGAGTATTGCTTCAGCTTTGAAATAACATCTCTGAACTGAATCCTACCGCGGCGATGTGGCATCCGTACTGTCAGTATTCTCCTTTTTTGAAGTGCGTCAAGCTTGTTTTGTGCCGTAGGGCCAGCGTAGAACACGATGGTGGGAGCTTTCCCATTGAAGACGCTACTTCTCAACGGTGCTTTCAGTTCGGGATCGAGAATAACCCTCACGGGATTGCGACCAAGGCCATGACTTGTAAGCCGGGGATTGTCCCGAAGCACCGTTTTGCTTCCAACAACGACGGCATCCACAGTGCTTCTCAACTTGTGCACTACTGCTCTTGATTGCCTGGACGATATCCATTTCGAATCGCCGGTCCTTGTCGCGATTTTGCCGTCAACTGACATCGCAGCCTTCACGATCACCTTCGGCTTTCCATCCATTCGCGATTTCAAATAGCCTGAGTAGAACCGAGTAGCTTGCTTTCTGAGAACACCATACGTTACTTGTATGGATTCTCGCGACAGTATTTTCAGTCCTCTGCCATGCATTGTTTTATTTGGATCCAAGGTTGCAACAACCACACGCTTTACGCCAGCCTTAATGATTGCATCCGTGCAAGGTGGTGTCTTGCCGTAATGATTACAGGGCTCAAGTGTCACATAGAGCGTCGAACCAGAAGCCTTATCCCCGGCCATCGACAATGCATTTATTTCGGCGTGTGGGCCCCCGAAATACTCGTGATACCCCTGTCCAACAATCTTCCCTTCGTACACGATAACGCAGCCGACCATTGGATTCGGGGACACGTTGCCCTTCCCTTTTCCTGCAAGAGACAATGCAAACCGCATGAATTTGAAATCATTGAGCCGCTTTACTGACATTGTTTTGACCACTGTCTGAATAGTTCAGCACGAATTGCCAATCCGCCCGCCTAAAACGAAAAAACCCCGAAGGCACACTTCGGGGTAGAGTACAGCACAGCAATTGTTCTTCTTTCATCCGGACTTTACCGTCGGCATCCGAATTTCACGGATTCAGTCCGCCGTGACGGCGGAGTCGTAGGCTTGCTTCGATCTGTGTCGAAGTTACTACCGGTAAGGAGTTTCACCTTCCCCGAAGAACCTGTTGATTGACAATATCAAAAGAACGTTGCTCTCATCAAGGGACAACTCGTCACGTTGTCCTACTGAGCCCACAAACACTGCTATATTAAAGCAATTTATTGCTACTAAATCAAGGCCGGGGAGAATATCGCCTTGCTCTCTATTGTTCTGACCAGCCCGTGTAGTTGAGCCAATTTAGATTTAGTTTTTTCCCGTTTAGGCATTGGCTACCTTAAATGGCGAGGTAACAATACAATCCTGTTCACTGTACTATGTAACTGCTCCGGTTGTAAGTGTGTAGCAAAACAGCAAACAAAAAAGCCCCGACACTTGCCGGGGCTATCAGTCTTGTTGCCCGTTCATTCTATATCATTGAATACTTGACATTTCAGCTCTTGTCGACTATCAAAATAAATCGCTACTGTCTAACTTGGAAATTACCTTCTTGTATGTCAAATAGAGCCCACCCCGCATCTTGTCCACAAGTCAAATATGGGGCATCATTCGCCACGTTGTACATATTCGTGACTTGGTCTGGTGTCGCATTGACCCCTTCTCTGTAGGCCAAGATTTCCACAAGTGCCCACAAAGAAAGGATGACCAATTACATGTCAAGACATCTCACTCTTATCACAGCCTCGTTAACAACCGTCATATACTCTTTTTCAAAGACTTCCTGGTCCCAAAAAATACCTTGCTTCGAAAGGAGATTCTGGACTATGAGACCGATGCTTTCGTCGTGAAAAGCAAGAAAGTTCGGGTCCTTGTCGATCGCTTGGCGAAGTTCGCGAGTATATGACAATGCCGGTGCTTTGAGCAAGGCTATCACGGCCTTCTCGTCGGTTGCGTCGCGGCTATGGTTCAAATTGCTGTCTGATGGCGCGTCGAACTTGTTCATTCCTGTTCTCCCTTCGCGCAATTAGTTTTCCGTGTCGAATTGTAATCGCTCCATTATATCGCTTTGGGTCCAGTTAATATGTGGGCTTTGTCACAAAAATCAATCCGGACAAGAACGGATACCCTAAAGGAACTTTAGCAATGAGTCGATGACTAAAACAGAAGGGGAATTTCTTACGGGCTGTTCGGTCGGGAGACCTAAAATTGGAGATTCCAACGAGGACTGAAACTGACTACGCGAAGGGGTTCTTGGACTGCAATCCGCCACTCAAGCAGAGGGCATCCGAGTATTTAGTGAGCAATTGTTACAGAATTAGTGATTGTGCGGACAAAATTGCTCACAATTCTATTAAGAAGTCTATGGGGGTTGTCACGATAGTGATACTAGCGGCTTGTAATTCATAGCCGGAGGCGTGCAAATGTATGACGCGTCAGCGTCATCCTATTTGGGCTCAGATGCAAACTCCAACTCTCCGCCGGAGGCCTTAGAATGTAGGTCGCCAAAGGCGACATCCTAATTCGAGGCGTCACTGAATTCGAGTTCTCCCTTGAAGGCCTTTTGCATTAGACTGTTGAAGAGATTCTCCAGCTCCTTCTCCGACTCCCTCTGCTTCGCCGTCAGCCCCGCCTGGCTCATCGAATCACTAGACGCGGGCAGGGACTCGACCTTCTCGACCAAGGCGACAAACTTCTGCTGAACTGGAAGCGACACACGCAATGTAATGATGCCATTTCATAGCCATTCTCTCCCTTTGAGGATGTAGCGATTCTGATTCTGCGACCAGGTATTCCTCACACGGCGACAAGCCAACGATTGGCAACACCGTGTAGTGTCACTTGAGGCCAATCGGAAAGTCCTGGCCCCAGATAAATGTGGTCGGGAATTGTTCTTCTCCCTTATATTGCTTTGTTACTTGTGGGATTTTGTCGTCTACGTAGGCCTTGATACTCGCAACAGTGATTTGACCGTTCGACAGGCTTGCCTCACCGTCGAGAGCGTTGATCAAAACGTACGTAAACGCGCCGTGCTTTAACTGGGTGAATTCCGTGGCAAATTGATCTTTCGTTGTCGAGGCATAAATGACAGACCCCGTTGCACGACTGAGCTTGGCGAGAGCGTTTTCCTCCGCCGCGCCCCGTATCGCAAATTGCGCGGCAAAAGCGCCCGAATTGCACGCATCGACGAAGAGTACTTGTTTGGCTGCCTTGATATCTGCCAGGAGTTTTCTCATTTCCGTTCCTGAGATTCCTTCCTGTGAACACTTCGCCTGATCGGTCATTTGCGTTACTTCGCTCAAGACGTAAAAGAACTCCGACTTTGAAGTCTTGCTTTCATCCTGCACATCCAGCGCGATTCCGTGCCCCGCATAAAAAAGAATAAGAAGGTCTTCGGGTCGTGATGCTGCCCTGATTTCTTCAATGGCTTTCAATACATTCGCTCTGGTTGCTTCACGGTCCGTAACGATCTTCGTATGCACGTTGGCAACAATATTCTGTGCACTCCTCGTGATCGCCCCCAGGAACCCTTTTGCATCGTCGACACAATAATTGAGATTATACTTGGCATTCCGGTATTGGTTAATGCCGATTGCGAGAATGTACATTTCCGGTTTGACGCGCTGCGTTGGCCTGTATGTCACGATTGCCGTGACGGGATTCGACTCGGTCATGTCATCAGAAAAACCGATCGCGCGCAGGGTATTAGCGCCTTCAGAGAGTGATACAGAAAACACCTGTTGAAACGTACCTTCATCCTGGGCCGGCTTGAAACCACGAAGTCCCTCGCCGACAACCTTTCCGTTGCCAAACAGTCTCACTCCCTTGATGCCGCCGCCGGTGTTTGTTGCGGTGAGGCGAACAGCAAGCGTTCCGTTTGTGAGTTTTAGATTCTTCAGCGTCACTTCGGATAATTGTCTGTACGAGCCGTCTGTTTGCGCCACGTCAAGTGTGATTTCCGGAGGGGTTTTAACACCTTTTGTGAGATTGGACAATCCAAGACTCGAGAGGTTGCGGCCCTGTAATCGCGCCTCAACAACGTCCGGGCGAAAATATGTTTCGAAAAAATTGTCAATCGAGTACACCGTGTTGCCAATGCGCACATTAATGTTCTGTGCTCCGTGAGCACTCGCATTGAAATAGCCATCGGGTGTCATCGCAAGCCATTCGCCATCAGTAAAGCTCATAAACGCTGCAATATGCGTTCCACGTTCCACATCCCAATATTTTACTGTCTGATCGTTACTGCCGGACACAACGTATTTGCCATCCGGCGTGAATGCAAGGCTTCTCACATCTGAAGAGCCGGAGAACGCTCTGATCTCTCTTCCACTCGATACATCCCAAAGCCTGATGGTATTATCGTTGGTTCCCGAAGAAATGATGGACCTCCCATCCGGGGAGAATACAATGCAATGGACACCCCACGAATGCCCCGCGAGTGTTCTTATCTCTTTTCCGCTGGATACGTCCCAAAGTCTTATCGGGCCATCCATGCCTCCCGAAGCGATTGATTGACCGTCCGGTGAGAAAGCAACGCAGTGGACAGACTCCGTATGTCCCGAGAATGTCCGGATTTCTTTCCCTGTAGCGACACTCCAGAGTTTTACCGTCTTATCCCAGCTTCCGGAGGCAACGGATTTGCCATCGGGCGAGAATGCAACGCTGGTAACAAAGTCCGAATGTCCGCGGAATGAACGTCGCGTCGATCCGCTCGATACATCCCAGAGTGTTACCGTACTATCCCAACCCCCTGAAACGACGAACTTGCCGTCCGGAGAGAATGCAAGGCTTCTCACATCCGCGGACCTGGCGAATGTTTTGATCTGTCTTCCACTCGATACATCCCAAACTCTGATTGTATCATCCCAACTCGCGGATACGATGGACTTACCGTTCGGCGAGAATGCAACACTGTAAACGGTACCAGAATGGCCCCGGAATCTTCGGATCTCCCTTCCGTTCGACACATCCCAGAGTTTAACGATCTTGCCCTCACTTCCCGAAACGACGGATTTGCCATCCGGTGATATTGCAACGCTGTTGATACCTTCCGAACGTCCTGAGAATGTCCTGATCTCCTTCCCGCTTGTCACACCCCAAAGTTTTACCGTCATGTCCCAACTTCCGGAAACGATGAATTGAGCATCCGGGGAGAATGCAACGCCGTAAACGCCATCCGAATGTCCCGACAACGTTCGGATCGTTCTTCCACTGGATACATCCCAGATTTTTATGATATCATCGATGCATCCGGAAACAAGGGATTTGCCGTCCGGGGAGAATGCAACGCTCATCACATAAAACGAATGTCCCACCAGTGTTCTGCGTACTGTTCCGCTCGAAACATCCCACAGTTTGATGGTCTTATCGTTGCTTCCCGAAGCGATGGATCGACCGTCCGGTGCGAATGCAACACTGGTCAAAACATCCCGATGTCCCAAAAATGTCCGGATGATCTTTGCAGTCGAGACATCCCAGAGTTTGATGGTACTGTCCCGGCTCCCCGAAACGATGGATCGGCCATCAGGCGAGAATGCAGCCCCCTCCACGGCTTCCGAGTGTCCCCGGAATGTCCGGATTTCACTGCCGCTCGACACATCCCAGAGTTTCATGGTGTTATCCCAACCTCCGGAGACAATGGATCTACCGTCGGGTGAGAATGCAACGCAGCCGATAACATCCGAATGTCCGGAGAATGTCCTGATCTCCTTTCCGCTCGTCACATCCCATAGTTTTACCGTCTTATCGCTGCTTCCTGAAACGATGGATTTGCCATCTGGTGAGAAAGCAACACTGTTGACCCAACCGGAATGTCCCTGAAACGTTCTGATTTCTTTTCCGCTCGTCACATCCCAGAGTTTTAGCGTATTATCCTGGCTTCCTGAAACAATAAGCTTGCCGTTAGGAGAGAATGCAACGCTCGCTACACCCTTGGTATGTCCAAGCTGGACGAAGATTTCAGGTTTTGACTGATCCTGAGGGAAAAGAATTGTATACGTGAAGATGAGAACCACAAGAAATGCGAGCAGCTTTTTCATCGATTACCTCAATTTTGTCATTCTGTTCCCGCTTGAATGAATGTTGCAGCCAGCCGGAGGCGCAAGAATGTATGACGCGCCAGCGTCATCCTATTTTGGTTCCGACGTAAACTCTAACTCCCCGCCGGAGGCCTGAGAATGTATGTCGCTGCAGGCGACATTCTAATTGGACGACTCGTTGAATTCGAGTTCTCCCTTAAATGCTTTTTGCATCAGACTACTGAAAAGATTCTCCAGCTCTTTCTCCGATCCCGGACTGGGGAAGAGTTTCGAAGATCTTTCCCGGGAATTTAACCTGGTGATCGATGCTTTCAG
>JADGQA010000331.1 GCA_017882185.1 Bacteroidota bacterium | reverse complement strand
CTATTCGGATCGGCCGCAGGCCAATTCGACGTCCTGACGATGTCATACACGAGAATATCCTGAACTCGCAATCCCTTCACATTTCCAAATTGAAGAGTGTTCGGCATATAGAATTTTATCGTATCGATGATCTTCCCACCGGCAGAATCGCCGCGTTCCTTGTCCCACCCTTCCCTCACATTGAGCGGCACAGGTAGTTCCATCACGCGCGGTTGATACGGTACGGGCTGGATGCCTTCGATTTGATCATCCGGTATACTAATTGGAACTTTTTTCGCTCCGTACGGTTGTTCGTTTTTCAATTGTTTGATGTACCAATCAGTATTCAAGAGACTGAGGCACACGACACGGACGTCGCGCCGGATACCCTCAACATCCTGGAGATACCAAAGAGGAAAGGTATCATTGTCGCCGTTCGTGATGAGAATGGCATCCTTTTCGACGCTTTGAAGCAAATTGTATGAATGATCCCACGCAAGGTAGTGCCCGTGGCGTGACATCATGTGATAGTTTGTACGAAGCATGTTTCCCGGAATCATGAGGAATGCGACAGCGAGAACCGCGAAACCCGCGATCTCAGGTCGTTTGATCTTCACTTCTTTCCTCACAACCTCCACCAACGCCATCACCCCCATTCCAATCCAAATACAAAAGCCGAAGAAGGAGTACACAAAGAAATAGTCTCTTTCCCGCGGTTGAGGTTCTTGCATGTTGAAATAGAATGCAAGGAATAGACCTGTCAAAAGAAAAAATGAGGTAATTATGACTGCTGATTTCTGGTGGCTCTTCCAGTGATAATAGAGTCCGAACAGCCCTACAAATAACGGAATGCCGAACAATTGTGAAAAAAGAATTCCATTGTCCTGTGCGTCGCCATCTTTGCCAATGAAATTCCAGCCCAGATATCGCAAATACATGTGTTCGATTTGATACTTCCAGAAATAGTCCAAATCGCTCGAATACTTCTTGAAATTTGCAATCTTGTCTGGCTCTTGGGAGAATCGCCGATTCATAAGTGGTGTCTCTCCGTACTGTTCGCGCTCAAGATATGTCACGAGTCGAGACATATTGCTCGGGTCATTTTCGTTCATCGGCGTATGTGCATTTGCCCTGATGTAGACTGTTGTATACGTCGTAAAGCCAAGCACGATCAGAACAAATGAAAAACAGGCAAGATAGGGTATCCTTTTCCTTTTCTGAGAATAGTAGTATGCAAGGTAGCCGGCAACGGCTACGATTCCGAAAGCGGCATATTCCCAGAGTTGGCTTTGCACACCGAAGACGTTGCCATCCAACATCGATGGCAACCATTGGATTACGCCAGGATAAGCCGTCCAAAAGATCAATGATCCGACAATTCCGAATTTGACGATATCCATCGAAAAAAAGAATTGTCTGAGGGTCTTCTTGTACGAATGAAAGTACACGATCATAATTGCCACGAAAAATCCAAGAAGACCATGAATATGAACACCCGATGTTAATCCTACAAGATACGCTATCAGCAAAAGATACCGGTCGCTCCCTTCTGAATCGGCACGCTCGTTCCAGATGAGCGATATCCAAATAATCATCACTGTGAAGAAGAGGCTGGTATTCCTCGTTTCCAGCTCGATAGAATTAAACCAGAAGGTTGTACTGAACGTCAATGCAAGGGCTCCGACAACTGCAGGAGCGTAGAAGAAGATCTTGTCCGATACCGATTCCGGTTCTTGTCGCCATAACATGAAAAGTCGTACAATAATCAGGTAAAGGAGCATGACATTGATCGAACTGATGAGCGCATTGATGAAAATCATCCGTACGGCAATGTCACTGGCGAACGGGATCATTGACGCGAATCGCATCACAAGCACAAGAAGCGGCGAGCCAGGTGGATGTTGGACTTGCACTTCGTACGAAGCCGCAGCGTGTTCAGGCACGTCCCAAAAAACTACTGTTGGCGGCATCGTCCTGAGATAGGTAAGTAGGGATACCAAGAAAACAGCCAGCGCTACATATCGATTCAATATTTTGTGTCTCATTGACGCTCTATGTGTTGTTGGAATAGAATTTCGGTGTATTTACGGCAAGCTCATTGAAACCATGCACGGTTCGCATATTCCATTATAGACGGCAATTGCATTTCGCCGGTTCCATGGACACGCCATAATCGCTGTCTACGTCAAGTGTATCAAGAGAGGACAAGATGCAAACGATGCCAAGTATATAGGTATGGAATCTTTCCGGTGAACGCAAGAAAAATCTGAAGGATGCGCTACGACGCAGCGCAACTCATGACGATCCCCATCGCTATTGAAAGGAGTTTTGCGTCGCCTTTGTCGGCACGGGAAGGAATCAAGATGGGAATACGCGCCCCCACGATAACATGAGCGAGCCTCATATTTGCAAAATACGTTGTGCTCTTGGCCAGACTATTTGCCGATTCGATATTCGCAGCCACCAGTATTTCAGCCCTCCCTGCCACGGGCGAAACGATACCCTTTTCCTCAGCCGCGTCGGGAGAAAGTGCATTGTCGAGGGCCAGCGGGCCATCCACAACACAGCCGCGAATCTGTCCACGGTCGTTCATCTTGGAAAGAGCTGCCGCGTCCAATGTGGAAGGAAGATTGGGAAGGACAAATTCAGTTGCTGAAAGGATAGCTACTTTCGGGTTCGTATTGCCCAAGGCATGAGCGACTTCAACAGCATTCTTGACAAGCTCAATCTTGTTTGAAAGGTCGGGAGCCAGCGTCATTCCACCATCTGTAATCATAACAAACTTATTCCCGGTCCTGTTGGGATATTCCATAATGAAGATATCGCTCAAAAGCCGCCCGGTACGAAGACCGTTCTCCTCAGCCAGGACAGCCTTCATCATTGTCGCAGTGTCCAGGGACCCCTTCATCAGGATCGCAGCTTCGCCACTCCGCACAAGGGATAAAGAGAACTGAAGCGCAGCGTGAATTTCCTTCTGATCGTGAATCCGGAAGCGACCGCTATTGCCTCCCGCATCATGCAATCCACGTAGAATAAGCTCGGAGTCTCCAACCAAATCGAACTCCACATTGAGTCTGTCCCGAGATTCCACCACTGCTGAAAACGTCTCAGCATTGCTTGGATTCACAACAACGACTCGCCTTGTTGGAAGTGTCGCGACATGGGCCAGCAGTTGATCGAAGTCTTGAATCATAGAAAGCCCTATCTAATATTCCTTTGATTGTTCTTCGTTGCGAAGAGCCCTGAGCGCACCGT
>JADGQA010000330.1 GCA_017882185.1 Bacteroidota bacterium | reverse complement strand
GCAGCGTGAACTCGGCAATTCCGCCATCGATCGCCACATGTTCTTTCATCACGATGGCTCTTGTGTTTTTTGGAAGGAGTGCTCCGGTCATTATTTTCATCGTCCGCCTGGGCTTCAGCGACATTGGCCGTGAGGTCCCGGCCTGACGAATCCCCTGCATGCGCAAATGCACAGGATTCTCTTTCGAAGCACCTTTGATATCCTCCGTACGAACAGCGAATCCGTCGACCGATGAGGAATCGAAGCGAGGAATCGGCTCGCGTGCTTTTATCTCTGTTGCAAGAACACGGCCAAGCGATTCCGCGACGGAGATCTTCACAGCGGGGAGGCGCTTCGTGTGCTTCAATATTTTTTCTAGAGCTTCGTCAAAATCCAACATAGAATATAGTTCCACTGGTAATTCCGGGACTTCATCCCCACATTGAAACACCTCACATACGACGTACTGAGCCTTTAGTCCTCCTTATATCCCGGCACATTTAAACGGACAACCCCCGCGCCCAACGACTATTCTATAGATGATAGCCCATTCTCGACAAAAAGACAAGCTTCTTGCCAGGCCGGTGAATTCATTCGAAATGAATTATGTTACACTCTACGTTGTACCGCGATCATATTTCTTCTAACTGTTGTTCTTGACATTTATATCGTTCCGCGCGATGAGCCACAAGCAGCCAGCAATCAAGAGAATATCCCGGAGTATAACGCCCGATCCTAGACGTTCAGATGCCATGGAACCAAAGCAGCCACAATCGACAGCTTTGCCATGGACCATTGCAAAGGAAATTACTGCGACGAATGATAGGAGCAACGCGGCAAGCAAACTAGCCGTAATTCGAGTTTGAAAGCCAGCCAAAAGGGCAAGACCAAAACAAATTTCGCATGCAATAACGACGATCGCAGCCGGAAGAATTGCCGGAGTGGGAAGAAGATCGAGTTGTTGGACGGTAAACAAAAACGATCGGGCATCAAGGGCTTTTACAAACCCGGCAAGCACAAAGATTGAACCCAATATCACTCGCACAGCAAAGGAGGCAAGGCCGTCCCTCAATTTGATTTGCATAGACATTGCGCATTTGTTCCTGAGATATTAGCACGCCAACTCCGGGTTGAACCGGCAACGTGACCAGATCATCCTGCCTTAATCCCTATGCTCGTTCCACCGAGTACAGATACGAGAAGCAGAGCGAAAGCAACGCCAATCGCCCAGGCAGAAACCGCTACCAGCACCGCCTTCTTTTTGCCTATTCCTCCAAGCATAGAGATCCCGACCGCTATGGTTGCGAAGTACCAAATTGTGAAGGGATTTATGCTGTGCAGCAAGACGACCAGAGAGATGCTTGGAGATTTTCCAATCAACAAAAGGTCGAGGCCAACAGGGAATCGATTTGGCAACATAAGAGAGGTACTCTTAAGAAGTCCCAACCGAAGCAGAATGAAGTTCACGCATTCCCCAACGAGAAATATTATCCCGCAATGTGACACAAGAGAAAAAACAATTCTGTATGTAAATTCTTCTCGTGCATTGAGCAATATTGAATAGAAGTAGAGGAATAGTGAAAGCATCGACCATAGCACTAGAAGAATTACGGATATTGAAATAAAAGATCCGACAATGACGCTGAGATCGATGACGAACGAAGATCCTCGTAGGCAACTTTTCAACCAGGTCAACAAAACATTTCCAATAACGACGGCCAAAAATGCAAGTCTCCATGTCGGACGTGTTTCCATCTGCCTGAACACCTCGCTTGGCGCCGAGAGTACTGTTGTGTCAGTCTTCATATCCCCCCACAACTATTGTTTGATCTATTACTTGAAATGTCTCACTTCTGATCTTTCCCGGGTCCCCCATAAAGGAGATTTAAGGCAAGAATATCGCTTCCCTTCGAGAATGTGATCAACACAACGCTCTCATGCTCCAAGGTCCATTTCTTCGTTTCAAGCTGTATGGTGATAAACAATTTGGTCTTTTCCTGTCTCTTAATTTCAAATTTTTCGCCGTATCGGACCTTCAAATACGAAAAGAGTTGTTCTCCCAAGTTCTTGTCCTCAAATTGCACCTCCACAGCCTTTAGCCCTTCGAAGTCCGAGTACTTTGCGAAAGTAAGGATTACTCTAACCTTTGATTGTAGAAATGAATCGTCAAAATGCCATGTACTGTCAGAAACCGTTTCCATTATCCCGTTGATGCATTCTTTGACTTCATGCATTTTCATTCCCCAACGCACATTTGATAGAGAAGGGAGATCAGGGCCTTTGGACGGTATCTGACCGTTTGATTCTGAGACGACAATAAGCGGCCCGAGAACAAGAATCGATTTCAAGACAAATGTCCATTTCATATTCCCTCTTTTGATGTTTGGCATATCCTGACCCTGAGAGCACTTCACAATATTCTGAATTTTTGATTGGACAGCCTGCTGCCCAATTCGGGCTTATCGCTTTAAATAGGCAGCAGGCGAGAATTAATAAAGCTATCCGACGCAGAAACAGATATCGAATACCCAGATGCTAAGGCAGCAGCAGTAAAAATCTCCGTACCCACCGCAAGCAATCTTGCCGCCTGTTATCTGAACCATCTCATCCGGAGTAAGCTGGACGGATGAACTCGTTCCCGCACTGACAGGACTGAGCAAGGTCAGGACAAACAAAACAATGAGCAAAGTCGAGACTATCCTTTTCATACATACCCCCTATTTTTGAGTTGTAGGACTATTAGTTATTTCCTGCTCACCGCGGGCTGTCTGCCAAGCACAAACTCCGACCACGTACTTCAACGCCCGAGATAAAGTGCGCGGTCTTCGTTCATGCAGCCAGACCGGCGAGCAAGATTTCATTTCCTTTTGAACAGAAGAATTTCCCCGTTCCAAATTTGCGTCAATTTTCCTTTCGGGATTTTTAATCGCCCGATCGCCGGGTCTCGCACAAATACATTGTCATTCCGAACGCTGTCGGCAACCACATAATGGTCATTATGGATGAAGATCAGGACAGGAAACGAAATATTCGAGAAATCTTTTGGTTCCAGCCGCCAACCCTCGGCATGTAAGCCCTTCAGCTCCGACACTTCTTTGAGTGCAAGCATCGTTGAACCTTTCTCATTCAGCCCGATCTTCTGTTCTATTTCTTGTACGGTGCTCGGAATTCTGTAATGATCGAAGATCATCTGTAGTGAAGTGGGTCCGCAGTTGTTGACTCTAGTCTGAAATCGGACTCCCTGATTTCCTAGGTAGACACCC
>JADGQA010000329.1 GCA_017882185.1 Bacteroidota bacterium | reverse complement strand
GTCCCCGATCCGGTCGTTTCTTCGGTACCGATGCCGGGCTGGTATGGGAATTTTGCGTGCTGCTCATCGATGCTTCCGTGAACGAGATAATTGAATCCCATCACGTCGATCACCGTCGAGATTCCCTGGCCCCAGCCGCCACTGATTGCGGTAGTAATGCGGCGTGTTGAATCAACACGTTGCGCAAAAGTCTGCATCGTTGCGGCAATGCGCGCTCCTTTGATGTTCCCTTCGATTGCCCACTCTTCATTGCCGAGCGACCACGCGATAACGGAAGGATGATTCCTGTCGCGGCGCATCACCTGCTCGAGTTGCTGGAGCTGTTCGGGGGAAGAGCCCATCAGGCGATTTTCATCCAGCACAAGCATCCCCAACTTGTCGCATGCATCGAGCAGTTCGGGTGTGGGAGGATTGTGCGAACACCGGTAGGCATTGCTTCCCATTTCTTTCAGTATCGCAATCCGGAATTCCTGCAGTGCATCAGGAATCGCCGTTCCAACTCCGGCATGATCCTGGTGGTTGTTCGTACCTTTCAATTTCACGTGCCTGCCGTTGAGGAAGAATCCTTCATTCGGATCGAAACGAACAGAGCGGATGCCGAATGTCGTTTCATACCTGTCGACGATGGAATTTTCAGATTGGATGGAAGTGACCAGCTTGTAGAGTGAAGGAGATTCAAGCGACCAGAGCTTCGGATTCTTGACTTTCACGACAGAAGGGAATTCTCTTTTCTCCCCCGGCTTCAGGGAGAGAAATTTCACTTCGCCCGAGGCGACCTTATTTCCGGATGGATCAAGCATCGTATGAATGATATTGAATCCAGCCTCGCTGGGTGATTCATTGAAAACAGTCGTCGCTGCGGTAATGTCCGCCGATTCTTTCTTAATGTTGGAGGTGACGAACGTGCCATACTGCGCAACGTGCAGGGGAGAGGTCTTGGTCAGCCACGCGTGGCGGTAGATTCCCGCCCCTTCATAGAACCAACCCTCTTCCATCGTCACATCGACGCGTACGGCAATGACATTGTCTCCGCCGTAATTCAAATAATCGGTAATGTCGTACTGGAAACTGCTGTAGCCGGAATGTTCTGTCCCGAGGTAGAAGCCGTTCACCCAGAGCGACGCGTTGCGATGGATGCCATCGAACTCCACGACGATGCGCCGGCCGAGATCGGAATCAGGGATGAAGAACCTTCTTCTGTACCATCCCACGCTGTTTTCGGGGAAGAGTCTTCCGATTGCCTTGTAACCATGGCTGTGGCTCCCTTTGCTGTCGAACGGCAGTTCCGCCGCCCAATCGTGCGGAAGATTGATGACACGCCATGCCCGGTCGTCGAAGTTCTCCGATGCCGCGCCGTCGCCGTATCCTGTCTTCGCAACATACGAGAAGTACGCAGTGCCGTGGTCGAAATCTTTTTGAGCGTCGTACGCATGCCCTAATGCAAAGCGCCAGCCAGAATCCATCAGCAGACGCTCGCGTGGTTGCGCAATGGAGGGAAACGATAGTGCAACAGAGAGAAGGAATGAGATGAAGAATTCTTTCAGGTTCATCGTAGGAAGCCTCTAAACAATTTTCTTGTTGAGATCCGGCTGACTTCTTCCAGTTGTCATACGAGCTATATGATCAAGCGTTCTAACGTTATTGCCGTTCCAACACCCATAGGTTGTCATAGTTCAGACTCTTGCTCCGAAATTGCTCTTCGGCGACAAACGAGTCGAGGGTGTCGGCAAGCTGGTATCGTGCGACATTGTTGCCCTCTTCTTCGCCCCGGATTACGCGCGAGTCAAAAACGAGTGTTTCACCTTCCCAATAAGCACGAGCGCGAATATGCAGATCGCCTTGGACGACGTCGACCTCTTTACCGTCAGTGGTGAGGTCGAGTGTGAATGTGTCAGACTTGTCACCAACAACGTGAGTCCGGGTCAATCGGAAGACCGGTTCCGTGTGTTTGACCACGAAGATTGTCGAATCGGGCGCTGGGATCTGGAGCGAACTCTTTCCTGGATTGAACTTCCAGGTTCCTGTAAAATTCGGCTTTTCCATGGATTTTCTCCGGGGGACGAAGAAAAGCGTGGTACTCTCATTCACCGCCGGCTCGTTCTCTGGTGGAGCAACCTAACGTTCTTATTACGTTTAGGCATACGTCCGCTTGTCGATTTTCATGCGAATGGCATTGACCAAGGCTACATTGATTCTTGTGACTTTCTGTTCCAACGTCTCTGTGCACGTTCACCCAGCCATGCACCGAAGAGCGACAAGAAAAAGACAATCACCATGACGACAATCATCGGAACAATGGCTTGAAAAATCATACCCCTTGGTGGAATGAGGGTCATCGAGCCGACAGAAAACAGGAGGATGAGTCCTGCACCCGCGATGGCAGGCTCCAAAATTGTAATCCCTTCCGACAAATATCCTGCGACCGCGGCAATAATGATGATGCCTGCGAAAATCCAAATGTCGGCGAAAATCTCTGCGATGCTGCCAAGAAAATAAAGCGGCAACAAATAGAACACCGTGTACATGACCAATGTGATTCCTACCCACTTCCACTGCAACTTGTCGGGTTGTGTCAGAGGTTCAGGCACGTGGCTCCTCCTTTGTGATTGTTAGGGATTTGATGTGATTCGTTTCGGTCGGCGCTTTTCATGACGTTTGGTCAATTCGTTTACTCGCAGGCACCACCTCATTGCGGGGCGTTGCGCTATGTTCGACTACAACCATTATACGATCTTTCATGCACTATATGTACTCTTTGACCTTTGGCCACAATTGTGTCGGCGGCTGTTTCGGTTTTCGAACGACAAAGATCGGCACATCGTTGTGAATGGGCTGGATTTTGAGCAGTAAAACCGAAGGAGGAGGTTGGTCGACATATCCCCAATCCAAATGATTGCTGCAGGCGAGGTAGTATAGCTCGTCCCCATTGAGGCCGTATCCGTTGACGGCGAGCAACCGGAGAGAAGTTTTACCGTTGCGGGGATCAGCAGGATAAGAATCGCAGGACGGGACCACCACGGATTCTGGTTGATCTGTAATGGCTCAACAGGGGGCGTTGTCATTTTCTCTATGGTTGTTGGATTGTCTTCAACGTCTCTTTTTCGGGGCCGGCTTGCCCCGCTTCGCGAGGCTGGGCGTTTGTTATGCGTTCGTTGTGTTGCCACCTAATCGAAACGGAGCCTGGTCCTCCAGCCCTCGCCTTTTCTGCCTTTGGCTTCGACACGAATTACCAGTGCAGAGAATAAGAATTCCTTTCT
>JADGQA010000110.1 GCA_017882185.1 Bacteroidota bacterium | reverse complement strand
GTCATTGCTCCGCCGCCAAAGAGCAAGACAAGGGCGACGACAACGACAAACGCGACGATGAGAGATCTATTGGAATTTGTGTTCATGAGATTGTTCTCCTCTTTTGGTTCTTCAATTTGCTGGATCACCGTACAGTTTCAATCCTGACTTCTATTCAATTTTTTTGAAATCAATAAATCCCCGTTCCACATCTGTGTGCAGTAACTGCACCCGCAATCTGTGTCCAACTTCTACGCCTTCAAAACCGCTTACCAGTTTTCCTTCAATAGGCGGATTCAGTAGACGGACCCACGTTCCTTTAGCAGACGCGCCGGTAACGATGGCATCGAACCGTTCATTTATCCTTGACTCCAATACGATAGCCGCTGCGGACTTTCCAACCTGCCGTTCAACCTTTTTCGCCGCATCTTCATTCTCTGTGCAATGTATTGCGAGCGTCCCCAATTCATCGGCCGTATAGGGCATGGAACCATCCGTCATCGCTGCTTTCAGTAACCGTTGCGTGATCAAATCGGGATACCGGCGGTTCGGCGCTGTGGAGTGAGCATAGTCTTTGACCGCAAGACCAAAATGCCCGGGAGAGGTCCCTCCTGGAAGTTCGACGACATATTCACCAGCACCCAAGAGCTTGATGACACTGAGAGAAAGATCTGGAAAGCGGAGAGGATCAGCGGATTTTGCGGAGATCAAGAATCCATCGAGAGCTTTTGGATCGGGTTCTTTGGGAAGTGTGAAACCCTGCTCCAAGGCAATCTGAACGATTCGATCCCAGTGTTTTGGTGTCCGGACCACGCGGCGAAGCGACGGTGACTTCTTTGCTGCAAGATATCGTGCCGTAACGCCGTTTGCCGTGACCATAAAGTCCTCTATGATGTCTTTGGCACTGTTCCTTTTTTCAACTGCTAAGTCCTTGATCTCGTCTCCTTCAAATACAGGCCGAGCCTCTATTGTTTCGAGATCAAGCGCTCCGTGTTCATGCCGGAGGGATTTTAGTTTTTGCGCAATGCCATACTGGAGTCGGAGATTTTCGTCCAGACCGTTGACAGTACCGATTGCCGGCGGCATCGGCCCGCTCCCTTCAAGCCAGGCAGCAACGCTGTTGTAGGCAAGCTTTGCGCGATTGCGGACGAGCGCTCGATAAATATCTGAACTTTGAAGCGAACCATTCCCGGCAACGATCATTTCAACGACGAACGCAAGGCGGTCTGATTCAAAGTTGAGGGATGTGAGATCGGTCGAGAGTTTCTCGGGCAGCATCGGAAATACTTGCGCAGCGGTATAGACCGAGGTGGTGTTGTGCTGTGCGTGATCGTCGAGTGCTGACGGCTTCTTGACGACGGCCTCAACATCGGCAATGGCGACAAGGATCTTTACGGCCCCCCCAGGCAAAGCTTGGGCAACGCTAAGCTGATCCAGATCGCGCGAATCATCGTTGTCGATGGAGCACCAAGCAAGATTCCTGAGATCATGTGTCGATTCTTCAGTGTTTGTGACAGCCCCATGGATTGCGTCAAGCTCGGCAATTGCCTGAGCAGAAAAATCCGGAAGAAGCCCTCTTTCCATCATCGCCCGACGTGCAATTCTTTGCAGAATGGAACGGTGTTGTTTGTCGTCTGTATTCGTCAGATCATCTCCTTTCTAGAATACCATATTGTGATTTCTTGCTTAATGAATCTATTCTTCTCTGCACCGCCATTGTTCGCCAACGCGCA
Organism: Bacteroidota bacterium; assembly: GCA_017882185.1. GTDB lineage: Bacteria > Bacteroidota > Ignavibacteria > UBA10030 > UBA10030 > JADGQA01. The sequence continues at coordinate 9,557 of JADGQA010000110.1, read as the reverse complement.
ATTTCATTATTGCGACCCTTAACGACGTCGTTGGGGGCAAGGCACGAGACCATCGCATAGCGGCATCTTAAGCTATGTCGGTAGCCGTTTCTTCCTTTTTTCAAAGATCTGGATGCTGTTGGTCGCGTGAACAGTCGGCCAACATTCCTGTCACCGTATCACCCTGTAGTCTGACCACGATGGACGGCTCATTCGCTTTGCCAGGCCCGCGTTTACCACCTTCGTCTCAATGCTTTCCATCCTTGCCGCCCTTTACAGGATGCCCAGACTTCGTGGTGTGAGTGCCGAGCAACCCCTTTTCAACATAAGCGCCGACAGAGTTACCCACCGGACCGAAGGACCGCTGCACTTGCGGGACGTTGCCCGACTGGTCGACCGTTACGGTAATCGCGTCTTGGTTCGTGTTGCCGCCCGCCCCAATCACGTTTACCGAGATCCTGTGGTCGCCGTCGGAAACTCTGGTCGCATCAAAGCGCACACTCCACATTTGTGTCTCGCCGATGCGATCCATCGGAACTGCCTGTCCGCCGTCGATCTGCATGGTTGCCGAAGTAACGCCCTTGTCATCCCAAATTTTGGCGCGAATGTCTACCGTATCCTTAACGAATTGTGAACCACCGATCATGAGCAGTTTATCCGCTGGTGAGGTGATCATCACAAACGGCCAACTCCCCATCTGCTTGAACTTCCAACTGACCACACCGTTATCGAGGTTAATGACTGAGGCCCCTACTGGCCCTTCGGTCACCTGGCCGGTCGAGCGCGTGGCGGCATAGATCGTGTTTCCATCGTTAGCAATTTCGTTGTAGTGCGTGTGTCCAGCATCAACCATGATCACATTGTCACGCTGGATCACATCCTGCAAATCCGATGCCAGGGTAAAGCTGTGCATAAAGATCACACTCTTGAGACCGGCCTTCGCCGCTCTATCCAGATCGTTGGTCAGCCACGAGTTCTGCGCATCGCTGATGCCGCTCATCACGTCCAGAAACACGAAGTGGTACTTATCCGCCGTGAAGCTCTGGTAGTTCACTGGCTCCAAATACTTGTTGTAGAGAGCGGTCCCACCCTTGTGATCTCGCTCGCCCGGAATGGCATACAGCGGAACTTCCAATTGATCCGTGGCTTGCTTGATGAGCTTGTACTGACTCTCGGCGTGATCATTCGCGTTGTCGCCTGGGAGTAGCGCGAAATTCACGCCGTTCTTGAAATAACGATTCAGGTTATTGATCATAGACTTGAAGTCGGCGTAGTTCTGCTTGTTTCGCGTGGTGATAAGCAAGTCACCGAAGTGGACCCAACTGACCACGCCAGGATTAAGGATAGCCGTGGTCGCACTGAGGGCGCCAGGATTGACTGGGGTCGGCCCGGATGGGTTGGACACTTGCACGGACTGGGCAGTCGCCGCCGATGTGCTGATGACGAACATTGCGGCCGAAACCACCACAAACGCCAAGGGATACAGTGCTTTCGGTTTCATTCTACCACCTCCTCTATAAGTTCGAATTCTTGTAAGAAGATGTTTTTGTTAAGTGCCGCGTGTTGGTATGTCCAATGAGGACTATTCCTATTGAGAGCACACCTTTAACCGGCAGATTCTATTTCAGAAAGCGCTGTCGAATTTTTGTAACGATCTGGTTATCCGTCATCTTCTCAACTGTTTCAATCCCAACGATGTGGCCATGAAGTTCCACATTCTCAAGCCGTCTCTTAATCTCGTGCTTTGCCTCACCAGGACCAAATATCAAAATGGATTCCGCATCACGAATATACGAGAGTACTTCATCATAGTAGCTGTTCAGATGGCCATTTGACCGCTTATCGCCATCGTCCACTACCGCCTCCTTTTGCACCCCGCCAGAGAATCGGACGCTTTTTTTTGATTCTGATGTTATTCGTTTTATTCCGGTTCCTTCGTCCGCCAGACTAAAAATCACAGCCTTCTTATCATCAATCCATAAGCCAACTACTTTTTTCATAGATATCTCTTTCCCCATTGATCGTATTAGTATTCCTAGTTTATTTCGTTAAGTCCCGTCTCGCACTAGTCGAGCTGATTTGCCTTCGCCATCGACCGACCTGCACTTCGAAGCGACTCGGGACAATCTAGCCGCCCGGTATGGATTTCGATGAATACAAGACCGTCACATGTTGCAGCCTTACCCAGCGCTTCTTCAAGCTCCCCTTCCGTGCGGACATCAAGTCCAAGTCCTCCTCCAAACACATCGACGAGCTTGTGATATTTCCAAGGTTGAAGATCATTGTACGTGCGATCAACAATCACCCGCTCAATCGTATACCCATCATTATTGATGAGAAAGATAACAGGCTTGAGATGGTTTCGGATCATCGTCGAGAGATCCTGGCAGGTGACTTGAAACGATCCATCCCCGATGAACAGGACAACGTGCCGGTCTTGCGCAGCAACACCGGCACCCAGGGTTGCACCGACTGTATATCCGATCGATCCGTAAAATGTCTGACCGATAAAGGTCGCTCCTTCGGGCATGAGCATTTCCGCAGCACTGAAGAGAGATACGCCCGTTTCCGCGATGACGATGGAATCGTCTTTTATGAAATGGCTCATGCGGTCGAAGAAACGTTTGATGGTGAGCGGTTTCGGCGCATCAGGCTGGTACGGCACCGTTTTTCGGTGCACGCAGCTCTCGGCAGCACATCGAATGTCGAGCGTCTTGGCATTCCGGCGCATAAGCTTTTCCGTTAAGCCAACGATGAAATCATGGAGATAGACATTCTCGTAATAATGGTGCCTGATTTTTACGGATCGCATGTTGGCGTTGATCGTCTTTGAATCATCAAGGTCCATCGTGAAGCCACCCGTGTCAAGATCCGACATCAAAGCACCGAGCTGCAGGATGCAGTCAGCCGACTCAACGCGAGTTCGTACGTATTCGCGGCTGCGATCTCCTTCGTAGAGACCAAGGAATTGCGGGTGGTGTTCCGAGACGATGGTTTTACCCAACATCGTGGTCACGAACGGTAACCCTGACGCATCCAGTAACCCGGAAAACTCCTTCTGCAATTTGAATCGTTTCAGTTCCATACCGCCAATCACGACGGGCATTCGTGCTTTATCAAGCAAGGTAACAGCTTCGCTGACTGCCTCGAGCAGAGCATCCTTATCGCTCGGCGCGGGAACTGGAAAACTGAATGGGCTCGGACGGTTGCATTTCATCATCACAACATCAGATGGGACACTAATATACACAGGCTGCTGATGGGAGAGACACGCTGACAACACGCGGTCGATTTCGGCGGGAGCTGTATCGCCAGAAACCAGTTGAGTCGATGCAGCAGTGATTTTCTCATACATAATCAACGGGACCTGGTAATCACCCAATGTGTGATGCAACAGTGGCCGTATACGGAAATTAATCGTCGCAGGAGACCCGGTAATCACTACTACCGGTACACGTTCAGCGTATGCTCCTGCCACTCCATTGATAGCGCTCAGTTCTCCCACCCCATAGGTTGATGCAAATGCTCCCACACCCCGAATACGTGCGTAGCCATCGGCGGCATAGGCCGCGTTGAGTTCATTGCATGTTCCGACATACTTCACATTGCTCTTCAGTACCTGGTTCAAGAAACCCAGGACAAAATCTCCCGGCACGCCAAAGAGGTGATCCACCCCGATCTCTTTCAGCCGGGTCAGCAGGTATTCAGCAACGGTGATCTCTGAACTTGTCATATTGTTACACTCCCCATCTCGCTATCCAAGTAATGTTTTTGCGGACTGAATCCGGGATTTCCACAAAGTATGCCTTTCCGTTTCATCCAGGGTAGCAGCACCATAAAGAGACAAGAAAAAAACTAAAATCGCATAAGTCTGATTGGTGCCAGATGGTTATCGCCCTGAAGTACTACGCAGCGGCCTTTGGGGCCATGAAGATTCCATCGTTTGAATTTCGCAAGCGGTACTGGGCCAAGAACCGGTGAGTAGGCTCGACTATTTTCCAATTTGTGGCGAACGTTGTAGTGCGACCTGCCAACTGGCGGGCAGCCTTGTTATCTAAAGTGAGCCGTTCATTTGAGCAAAATGAACTTCTTGGTTTTCACAAAATCACCTGCGTGAATGCGATAAAAGTAAACCCCACTTGGCAGATTCGGCGTGTAGACATTGACTTGGTACGCACCGGCCGGCTTCTCTTCGTTGACGATTGTTGAGACATGTCTGCCGAGAACATCAAAAACATTGAGAGCGACAAACGTCGCCTTCGGAAGATCATATCTGACAGTCGTGCTTGGATTGAAGGGATTAGGGTAATTCTGATAAAGGGTGTACTCGCGAGGCAATAGGCTGTTGCTCTCCTTTACCCCGGTAACCGCGACAATCCTGCCAGACAGCGAGCCGCTGCTGATGGATGCGGAGCCCACTCGCGAGAAACCGACGAATGTAGCGCCGACGGAACTTGTCAGCGTAGCAGTTGCGGACCTGCTTACGGCGAAACCGGTGGGGAATAATGACCACGCAACACCTTGTGAGTACGATGTGGCGATCCCCCATATGAGAGTAAGTGTGAGAATGTAAGATCTTCGTTTCATAGGTACCTCCTCGTTAAATTTCGAATGCCTGCTTTCGGCAAATGTGCCAATCTACTTCGTCGATGCGAATCCAAACCAATTCCTGATTGTGAGTGACCCGAATTGACTGATCTTTGACATGTTGTACCTGTTGACATGTATTATCCCATTCAGGACTTGAATTCTGTTTTCCCATCACGATCGTTTCTCAAAAGAGACTTACTAATTTGATGTCGATGAGCCGTACCAATCGGTGGGCGCTACAGCCACACGGAAGAGGTCGATTTTTCCCCATTGACTGCCAACCCTCAACATGATGGAAAACTGGTAAGCTGAAGACACGTCAAATATTGCCGGGGTTCCAACGGCAACCGTACCGGTGCTGGTTCCGACTGCGTCCGTCGTATGCCAGAACGCGGAGTAGGTGACGTTTAGCACTGGGCTCGTATTATTTTCCAATCTCAGCGACGTTACAACTCCGGTCCGTACCAATACGGCATTGTTGAGCGAGAATACAATTTGGCCATCTGTCAGGACTGTTGATGAAAGCGGATTTACTCCTTTGTCCCCTTTGACACCTTGCGAACCTGAATCTCCTTTCGAACCTTGCGATCCTTGCTGTCCCTGCAATCCAGATGGTCCGATAGCTCCTGTATCCCCTTTCGGTCCCTGCGATCCCTGTGATCCAGTATTTCCCTGCAATCCCTTTGGTCCAATAGCTCCTGAATCCCCTTTCACGCCTTGGATTCCTTGCAATCCATTATTTCCCTGCAATCCATTGTTTCCCTGCAATCCCTTTGGCCCAATAGCTCCTGAATCTCCTTTCGGTCCCTGCGATCCCTGTGATCCATTATTTCCCTGCAATCCCTTTGGCCCAATAGCTCCTGAATCTCCTTTCGGTCCCTGCATACCCATCGATCCCCGCGATCCAACAGCCCCTGAATCACCCTTCATGCCGACAAAACCTTGACGACCGCTGTCACCCTTCGGCCCTTGAGGACCCGGATTCCGCGCAGAATCTGCTATGATGGAATGAAAGGAACTCATGCTGTACGGAGAAGCTGACATTGCGACTCGCGGTGACAGTTCAGATCCATTCAAAGAGATACCCAGTGAATCAATCCCATCAAAAGTGAACTCATTGGGGAACGGTCCGAGCATCACGCCGAACAATCCGTTCTCGACATGCACAACCAGCGGTGAACTAGTCCACCCTATTTGAATTCCATGGTATAGTTTGAAAACGAGGACAGTGTCTCCAGTAAACGGTTTACCTCCCGTGTTCAGAATTCCTTGATACGAAATTACGCGTGGTATCTGAGCAACCGACTGTTGCGATAGACAAAGAGCCAGTAGCGCGAATAAAACGAATGCGCTTTTTTTCATGATTTTCTCCAAATGAAAACATTGAGAAGCATTTCGGCTAACACAAACGTTGACGCGATGATGATAAGCCGTTTTTCGCGATGAGAAATACTATGATCAGCCATACATACCCATTTCTTCTTCACTCAAAATCCAAGAACATCCCGAACTCCGGTGCGAAGTGAGAACCACGCATACTGGATGAACGGGTCATCCGGCTGCCGTGTATAGTTCACCTTACCGATCTTCATCGAACCCGGCACATTATTCCGGCGGACCCTAAAGTTGTTGGCAATGAACGATTTGACTTTGTTGGAAAAACCCTTTTCGCTTCCGGTGGTCTTGTTAATGGCTGCAAGCGTCAGGTTTCTGTAAACACCGCTCACATTACCGCTGGCGCGTCCCGAAGCAACATTGATTTCGTATGTTACCGCCTCAAGCACTCCCGCCTTGATACGCATGTGATCTGAAATCTCAAGGAAGGAATTGATCGGCCTGAGATCCATCCCACTCAGCGAACCAGAGTATTGGAATGAGAAGTCCGGCGATGCAACGGGAATTGTCATCTGCACACTCATCGTCCCCGCTTTAACGAATTGCGCTTGTGCACGAACGACCAACACCGTGTCACGGTCGCCACGGTTAGCGATTCCTTCTGCCGATACTTGGATGCTATCAAACGTTATTAACGCCGGTTTGGCGTCGAGCTCAAACCTCTCACCGTACTTCAGCTGTCCGTTGGTGACACTCAGGCGATCGAGTCTCAGCGGTTTCTTTATCGAAGAAAGAATCTCGTTCGGCATAAAGGGACCCGAAGTATCTTTGCTGTCCGGCTTGTCCTTGTTAAGCAGAACATCGATGACCGCATTGTGGATTTGAACGGACCGTGCGCGGTAGTTCTTCCCTTGCAACAGTTCGAGACAGGCTAGACCCTTCACGTTCCATTGCGAAGTCACAAAGCTGATTCGAGTTCTTCTATATGCCCTTGCTCTAAAGAACTGCTCATCGCCTGACAACGGATGACACTCCAGCGATTCAGCTACCATCTCTGAGTTTGGTACCGATACACGCAGCCGTTTGCAGCGAAGCCTATACTGTGACTGCGGGAGATTCACCACGATATCTTGTGCGTCGACAACCGAATTGGTAAAGTCGTTCGGTGCAAGACTTCCTCCCCAGAGAAGATGCAGCCAACCGATCCCGCTCACGTGGAACGGACTCATAGTGCCCGAGAATGAGCCATCGGCCGCTCTCAGCGCAACGGAGTCAAATCCAAAGCGGTTCCTTAAGACGCTGTAATTCATGTCAGCGATGCGAATCGAATAGGCGGGATACGCCTCAGCAAAGGCTTCTGTAATCTTGGGCTTGATGAACTTGTTTACAAGTGGATCGGCGAAGAACAGAAGAGCAAGCACGCAGACGAGCACGATTGCGCCTGCGGCAATGCCCACATATGATGCGATTCTCAGCAATGATAGCTTTCGTCGGTCAGTTTGTGGATGTTTATTCTGCATATGCTGTACAACCTTGCTTTCTTTGTTACGATCGCACTGCGAGTGCTTTTCGTGAAAACGTTCAGAGAGAAACGACTGATAGCGTCTAAAGTCAAATCAAACTCACGAGGGCAGCAATTCCGGATAGAATGATCAAGACGCCGGAAATCCTATTGACCCATGTGAGTCCACCTGCGTCCAGCTTATGCCTGAAGAGTGTGGCAACATAACCAAGACCCAGGAACCATAGACAGGAACCTGAAAACACTCCGAGAACAAGAATGCACGCTGAAATGACAACAAGTCTATGCCCGAGCCCGAAAGCAGCGAACACAGCAACGAAGGCAAAAATGGTCACCGGATCCGTAAGTGCGATGAGAAAGGCAGAGACATACGATCTCAACATTCCTTTGTTGTCGGAAGGGATCGTGGGATCTTTTCCCTTGTGCCGGAATGTTCTTATCCCAAGAAACAAGAGTAGTCCTCCCCCAACCAGGCGAAGCCAAAACTGCTGGCTGCTGATCGCATCCGAGACAAATGTGAGACCGAACGCCGCGATACTGCCGAACAGCGAATCCGCGGTTGCAGCCCCAAGTCCGATGATCAGGCCGCGAGTATGCCCGTCCGCCAGTGTCTTGCGGATGGACATTATCCCGAGCGGTCCAATAGGCACCGCCATCGCAAATCCAATGATCAGTCCTTTGAGGAAAACTACTGGTTCCATGCTCTCCTGTTCCGATCAGTTTATTTCTATTGACTCACAACATAATAGTCGCGAGTGCTTGTCACGATGACCTGGAAACGCAATACTCCAAAACATTTACCGTGTTGAGCTGCAGAGATACGATCATATTTTCTTAATTTTCAAATCAGAAATCATCAAGACGGCAGAAACAAAATAGAACCCTACAAACCACCCGATGTGTGCCCTGGCAAAGAAATATCCCAGGTACGCAATCGTCGAAACCGCGGATGCAGCCAATACCGTCGGAATACCCGTGAACCCCTTTTGCTTATTCGTCGTGAAGTAGGCCAATCGTACTGCAGCCGCGCTAATATTCAAGAACCCGGCAACATACATTGCGAAGCTATCGATCCCGACAAACCAACCGAACGCAACCGATGCGGAAACTGCCATGAAATCCGAGAAGCTGTCCAGGTAGATCCCCAGGGCTCCTGCGCCAATGGTTCGTGCCATCTTCCCATCTACATAATCAAATGCGAATTGTGCGAGAATGAGCCCGTATGCAACCGCAAAAACGCCTTTGTACGAATAGTACACCGAGGACGAAACGCACAAAAGACCAAGAAGAGTGGGCAGATCCGGCCAACGCAGTGTTTGAAGTTGTTTGAATATCACCGTTTTCTTCGGACCGATCCCACTCTCCGGTTGTTCAAAACCACTCAGGGTCTCGCTAACCTTCGGCCTCATACCAGTCTCCTATTTTCCAAAACCGATCTTGATGTTCCTGACTGTTGTTGTCACTTGTTGCCGCGACCTTTCCCCTTGCTCTTGCCTTTATCATTATTGTGCTTTTGTTGCTTTACCCAGTTGTTATGTTCGGGGTGGTTTGGGTTTGCATAATATTTTGAATCACGACTATCGCGGATTGGCTGCTGATCGTGGCGACCTTTAAATGAGGAATATTGTTCTCTATACTTGTTATGATTTCGATATGGTGCCGGCTCATTCACCACCACTTTGTAGGAATTATACAGGTCAAAACCGCGATAACGGGAAGGCAACGATGAGCTGCTTATCCAGCGTCCTCCTTGATTATAGTAATACCTATGCTGAGGAACATTGTAATAGACTTCAATGTCGGGCAGATAATAATATTCGACATGATCGTAACCAGTCGGACCCCACGCTGGTTGACGATCAATATTGAAGCCGAGACTTATGCTTATTTGTGCATTAAGGGTGCTCGACAAGAGCACCGCTACGAGTAGAACAAGTAAACGGCGCATGATGATTCTCCTTCTATCGTACATCTAACTGAAATGAACCCGATCCCGACTTCTCGGAAATCCGGCCATCTGTGAATTATGGATTTGGTGTGATGTTTGCATTGTTTGTATACATCGTATTCCCATTAGTTGAGTGTAATGCTAACCCTGAGGGGATAGACGGAAGAAATTTGAACCCGACTT
>JADGQA010000109.1 GCA_017882185.1 Bacteroidota bacterium | reverse complement strand
GGAATCCCATCGTACAGTACGAGCCCGACGGCTGTCAACTGGGATAGTCTACCGACCACCCGGATAAGCGGCATAACATATACGTCGGTGGCAGTCGCAAAAGTACCGGCAAATCGAGTCTATCTGGGTTCAGCAGATGGGCGCGTTTTCCGTCTGGACAATGCAAATACAGGTAATCCCACTGCTGTTGATCTCTCCACTGGCAAAGGCCTTCCCACTCAGGCATATATCAACTGCATAGCGATAGATCCTGCAAATGGCGATAGAGCAATGATTGTGTTTACAAATTACGGCGTGCAGAGTCTGTTCTACACTGAAAATGCGGGAATGATGTGGACTCCAGTGGGAGGCAACCTGGAAGAGAATCCGACAACGGGTACAGGAGGCGGTCCATCGATCCGATGGGCATCAATTCTACCTCCAGGTGGACGGACGACTTTTTTTGTCGGAACGAGTGCGGGGTTGTATTCAACGACAAATCTGAATGGCACCTCGACCGTTTGGACTCAGGAAGGATCTTCAACCATCGGCAATTTGCCGATTGACATGATTGATGTTCGCACATCGGATGGATACATCGCAGTGGCAACTCACGGGGGAGGGGTTTTTAGCGCCATCATAAGTTTCCAGGTAACAGTATATCCAGGCGACGCCAACAACGATGGCATTGTCGATGTGCGAGACATCCTGCCGATCGGAAGATTCTATGGATTGAGCGGGCCCGCCAGATCGGGCGCGAGCACAACGTGGGGGGCGCAAACACTCACGAGCGCGTGGAATCCGCCCGACGCGGGATTTGCGGATTGCGATGGCAACGGGGTCGTCGATTCAAACGATGTGGTTGCGCTCGTCCAGAACTGGAAAGCAATCCGGGGACAAGGGGTTCCGACGGGTGCTGACTATATTGCAGCGGCTGATGAAATCTTGAGGGCGCTCGATACTCAACCATCGAGTTCTGTTTCACACTCCATGATAAATGCGATAAATGAATTTGTGCGCCATGGGACGAACACACCTTCTGTCTTTTCTATGGAACAGAACTATCCAAACCCATTCAATCCTACGACGAACTTTGGAATTACGATGCCTCCTGGAATTGCCTCTGCGACACTGACGGTATTCGACATTACGGGCCGTGTCGTTTGGCAAAGCCACTTGAGCGGCCTTTCGCCCGGAAGGCATACAACAAGTTGGAATGGAAGGACGATAGACGGGACTCCGGCAGCGAGTGGAATGTATCTTTATCGGTTGGCCGCTGGCGGACGAGTGGCTGTCAAACGAATGGTCTTGCTGAAATAGAATGCTCCAATGAACATGAGTCGGTCAATATCTTTCATCGTAGCGATCATCCTGATCGCCGGGGGTTGCACAAAAAAAAGTAATCCATTATCACCGCCGGCACCCACAATTGAGTTTCCACCGGATACAAAATTCTCTTTGACGCTGTATTCTCCTTCATCAGTGGTTTCTGTGGGACAATCCTTCGATGTGCGGGTTGTTCTCTACAACGTCTCTGGCGTTTCAGGAATGGCTCTGGATGTATCGTATCCAGCCGCGAATGTCGACGTTGTGGGAGTGACAAACGGCACCGATTTTTTCCCCCAGGATAGTGTGGTGAGTCTTTCAAAAATCGATGCCGATTCCGGCCGGGTCGAGTTCGGCATTTCCTATAAGAATACTTCCTCAGCCCCCTCGAAATCGGGGAGCGGCATTGCTTGTACTTTCAAGTGCAAAGCAAAGGCTTCCGGCTCAGCGGCGTTCATCATCGATCAAACTACGCTTCAAATCAATACACCTGCCGGTACACTCATCAATGGTTTCGGCGCTTTGTTGGTGGAAAATCTCACCATCCCCATTGGCTATCCGGCAAAATCCAATTACGACCTCGATAGCCCTGTTCAGTAACTAGAACCGAAGACGATTGCTGCTCGTAAGACGCCTTCCGTCCAGCGTGATGGTGTTTATCTAGTCGGATCCAGCCCCGGACGATGCCAAATCGACGCGGTGCCCCCCAAAAAAAGAAAAAACCCTTTTGGAGGACCAAAAGGGTTTCTGCGAACATCACTTGAAATGAGGAGAGTGGCTTCTAAGCTTCTTCCATCGCAGCTCGTTGTGCGCGGCGAATGGCTTTAGCCAATTTCATCCGTTTCTTGACTGATGGTTTGGTGAAAAACGAACGCTTCTTGACTTCCTTCAGGATGCCCGATCGTTCATATTTCTTTTTGAAACGACGTATGGCACGATCGATAGGTTCATTATCACCGAGAATAATGCCGACCAAGAAATTCACCTCCTCCGGGTTCTTACGATACTTGAGTGATGGGTTGTGTATTCAATTCTTCGGATGCTTCCGGAACGACATTCTCCATAAGTTTCCGCTCTCCACTCTTCTCAAAAGATACTACGATCGAGTGGATCCCATTCGACATTTTGTCTTTTTTGAGAACAGTCCCTACGTCGTCCCAATCCGAGTGATAGATGGCCTGTCCAACCGAGAATACTTTGTCCTGTGAATACTCGATGCACGTGCTACGATCGATCTTCACACCGGCATCCCCTTTTTCTTTCGATACAGGCGCGATCGTAATGAGGGCACTATGCTTGCATCTCGTGCACCGATACCATACTTTTATGGGGTCGTTTTCAGTCGCCGATGAAGGCATTTCGCCAATCCGTTCCATTTTCGTCTGCTTATGACAATAAGCACAATCATGCATCATAAATTTCGTTCGGGCCATCGCTTCTACCCTTCTCGTTTGTTATTGGAAATATGATTATGATTCGGCTTGATTCAACGCGGACGAGCGGAAGTACAGTATATCGCGAGACCAAGAATCCATTCAAAAATACGCATTTTCCACTGGCAAGTCAAGAGCTTAAGAACGATTCAATGTCGACGTGTTGCGACTTCTGTCGGGCTATGTTCCGAGCAAATTCCTCCAAATGAAGAATCCTCTTACCAGACAGAATGTTATCGGGTACGCGAAAGAACACGCGGGAATCTTGTGCGTATGCTTCGTTTTTCTGCTGGCAGGTTTGCTCAGTCTCAATCAAGTCCTTGTGTATACTCCCGACAGTGCCCGCTATTTGGCGTGGTCTCAATCCCTCGCTCATCTGCAGGGATTCCGTGACAATACGACGCCGGAACCATCAAAATACGTCGTTCATGCTCCGCTCTACCCAGTGCTACTCGCTCCGACGGGGTGGCTATCAACTGAGAACGTAATCCCCGCAAAACTCTTGACGACATTTCTTGGGATTGCGCTCTTGGGAACGGTCTATTGGTGGGCCAAAACCAGGCTTGGCAAGTGGCGGGCTCTCTTGGTCTGTTCGCTGTTGGCTGTGCATCCCGCATTGGTCCTCTATTCTACACAAGTTCTCTCGGATGTCCCTTTCGCCGTTTGTGTCCTGTTGTTTCTGATCCTCGTCGAACGGGAGACGGCGGCTACCACACGAGGTGGCTCGTACTTGCTTGCACTGACGGCCACAATAGCGTGCGGACTATTTCTGCGCGAGGTCGGCCTTGCACTCGTCGTAAGCTGCACTGCGATCCTCTTTTTGAAAAGAGATTTCAAAACAGCATTCCTGGTTCTTGCAGTCTCAGTTGGTTTCTTTGTGCTTTGGTACATGAGGAATGAGGTGCTGGTAGCCGGCATTGAGCATCCGCCTCTGCAAAACTCCAGGGTGTTTTTCCGTCATCTCTTTACACCCAGCGACGTGTCGATTCTGGGGGAGTTCGCCGCACGATTTCAGACCAACGCCGCTATCTACGGAGCCAACATCATCCAGATGCCGTTCCTGTCCGAGACGATCCTGCGAGGGATCTCGACGATGGCTCCGAATCAATTTCCCATAGTTCTCGTCCTCGGAGTGATGCCGTATGTCTATCATTTCCTCCTGATTCTAACGGGCGTTGTGGTGCTGGTCGGTGCATACGACGAATTCATGCACGGCACGCAATCCTTGATCCTTTTGGTCTTCCTTGGATTCTATTTGGTCCCGATTCTTCTCTACCCGATCAGTGATTCTCGATTTCTGTTTCCACTACTCATCATCGTGCTCTATCTTTTCGTCGCTGGATTCACGTTGATTGTCCGGGGACTCACCTTGCTTCTGAAAAGTCCGGAGACTGCTTCTTGGGTGACGATAATTTCGATCGTGGTCCTTGCTGCGCCGAATATCGCGTGGACGGTAACTTATGTGAGCAATAGCTGGCGCTATGGGAGGTCTCCTCTCGGATTCTTCGAAACAATGCGCAATGAAACTGCCTATCCTGCCTTGTTTGCGAGACCGACAGAACTAGCTGGAAAGTGGCTTGCCGAGCACACGGACTCATCCACAGTTATCATCTCTCGCTGGAAAGAATTGGGCATCTATACAAGAGGAAGAAAATTGCTCGACATGGACCCGCAGACACTGGTGGACCCCTTCGAGTACATGTTGCGGGACTACGACGTTCATTACATTGTCACTGCTGTCTCAAGAGGGGGTTTGCGGGAGTATGAACAACTGTTTGCGCAGTCCAAACGCTACCATTTTCAGGTTGCACAACGGTTCGCCGACCTCGAAATCGTCAAAGTCGAAAAGGGATCTTCGGAATTGAGCGCGAAAGAATCGGACAACGATTCAACCGAAAACGGAGTACGACTGCGTTTTGCGAGAGCAATCAAGATGCTCGAACAGAACAGGCCGATGGAGTGTGAGGAGATACTCAATGCGTTGCCGGTTCGGGCGCGCAACCAAATTCCTGCGGTTTTCAATATTGGTGTTGCAAAAGAGTTCGCGGGGAAACTGGATGAGGCGAACACAATGTTTGAACGATTTCACCAGCTTCAGCAGGCGGGTTCGGTTGTCCAACCAGCGTGGTATCATTTGGAGATTATCTCAAAGCTCAAGGATACAATACATGCCCAATCCGGGGTCGAACGCGCAATGATATTCCAGACCGTTGGGGCATACTATTGGATCATGGGATTTCGCACCCAGTCGCTCTTGATGCTGGATCGGTCGATTGGAGCGGATTCGACCTTTTTTCCCCCTCTCATTCTCCGAGCGACCTATTCGTTGCTCGACGGCGACACGCTGAAATCACAACAATTCCTTGCACGCGCCCGACAACTTGATCCAACGAATGCCCTGGTCCGTGCATTGTCGAAGATTTTTGAGAACCTAAGGATCCTTGCACATCGTCACAGTCTGGATAGGGATCGTGCGATTCGTTTTGAGAACGTGCGTCAACTTGCAACGATGGGTCTTCGGGAAAATGTGATTGATGGGCTGCTGGAGATCCTCGCACAGTATCCGGATGACGCACACTCTCTTCGAATGCTTGTCGATCTGTACTATCAAAAAGGAAGGTATGCGCCGGCTCTTGTGTACCTCAAGAAACTGTCAGCGCTGAATGCGAATGATCCTGACCTGCAGGAGGAATTGCGTCAGTTGGAGAGTCGTTGGTAGGGTTTAACGTTCTGCAATGAGTTGCTCGATTGCAGCGAGGGGAAGGGTGATGACAATGGTTGTTCGTTTGTCGTGCTCACTTTCCACCGATAAGCTCCCACCGTGAACTTCCGCTAATTTCTTGGCTACACTGAGCCCCAAGCCGGTGCCTTGCTGTTCATATATCCTTCGTTCGAATTGCTTGTAGGCACCGATTTCGTGAATTTGATTTGGGGTGAGTCCTCTCCCGTGGTCTGTTATCGTGATGACGTACTTCGTACCGCTCATGGCCGCGTGTACATGGACGGGAGAGCCTTTCTTCGAGTACCGCAATGCGTTGTCAAATACCTCTTCGAAAATCTTGGTGAAATATTCAGACGATATCGCAAGATTCGCTGTCTCCAGATGCAGGTCGAGATCGAATGATCGGGCTGATTCATACGTCTTTTGGGTGGCTATAGAATCAATGATCAATGCAACATCGTCCACCCGGCTCTTTTTCAACAATGCAATCTTCGCACGATCGGTTTCGAGCATTTCGAGCTGTGCGTAGATGAGAAAATTCTCAACGAGTCGGTTGAGCCTCTTTGCGTTCTTGAATATCCGTTCCGCCATTTGCGCAACTTCGCTGGGTTCCAGCTCTGCAGATTGTTTGCGCAGGATGTCGGCGTAACCCATAATCCCATTCAAGGGAGTTCGAAGCTCGTGCGGGATCGTCGAGCTGAGCTGGGCCCGCAGCTCGTTCAGTTTTTGTTCGGCCTGCAAAAAGAGTGCCTGTCGTTTCTGGATCTGGCTGTTCACGGCGGCGATGATTTCCGCACCTGTGAACGGTTTGATCAAAAAATCATCCGCACCAAGCTCCATACCCTGGCGCATGCCGCTTCGACTTGGCTCGGCAGTTATGAGTATAAACGGCGTGCCGGCGGTCATGGGATCGGCCCGTATGACGGCCAACATCTCGTATCCACTGACCAATTCCATCCTTATATCACATATAATGACATCGGGGAGCTGCGTGCGTGCAATCTTGATTCCTTCGGCTCCGTTGACCGCACTGAGGGTCTCGAAGCCGTTCTTTCTTAAATTGATGATGATCGTCTCGCGAATGGACGCCTCATCATCGATTACCAGTACTTTTGCCATAATGTAAGATTAGTTCACACGTTCGTTCAATTGATTCCTCTGGAAGCTCAACGGGTTGTGTGGTGGAGGATTCTTCTTGAGGAAGCACTCAATCATAATGTGTAAGTTATGAAAACCGTATCGCGTTTCCAAATCCTTTCTCCTGCAAATACCTACTGGGTCACGAGTGACTCATAGGGCTTATCGGCTCGCGACTTTCTTTCGTGAAGGACATTGCGAGGAAAAAGAAAGCAAGAACCGCATATGCCAGCGTGAACTGGAACGGAATCTGCCTCGCGAGTCCTTCGAGTGCCCAAGGCACATACATTGCACCATCCGCCATCGCAGAGTGAATTATGCCGAAGAACGAGAGGACGGCAAGACACAACAAATAAATCGCAGATCGCTTCAACCGTCGATCGATGAGCTCGGCCAGAAATGAGCCCCACAACATAGCAGTAATGATGAAACCGTTTCCGAGCGCCACTGTCACGAGGAGTTCTGGAAGGGATTTACCCGGCAACGTAATAAGTTTTTGAAAGGTTTCCGGCGGTACCGCGTCGGGATTCCCAAGTTTGATAGAGATGAGTCTGGCGATTGTTGGAAAGAAAGCAAATGCGACTGCAGGGGCGTGACGAGCCGGACAGGCCTGAAAGGACTGTACAATGATGTCGAGAGCAACAAAAACCAGAATAGGGGCCAGAACGGCACGTGGTATCAACTCCACTATGAACGAGACATATCCCAGGACTCCGCCCAATCCGATAAATACTCCCGTCAGGAGGGTGTATCCGGCCCGCGATCCCATATGTTTGTAGGCCGGCTGGCCGATGTACGGAGTTGACTGTGCTACACCTCCGCAGACGCCCGCGACAAGAGTCGCGACAGCTTCCGTGAGAAGAATCGATCGGGTGTTATAGTCGTCGCCTGCGACTCGAGCACTCTCGGTAACATTGATACCACCGACGACTGTGAGAATTCCAAAGGGGATTGAAATGGGGAGGTACTTGAGAGCGTGGGAAATGCCGTTCGTGAAATCAAGCGTCGGGGTTGGCAGACCAAAATGCAGGTCAAGCGGCGGCGCCCCCGCATACGTTCCGCCCACCAATCCAGTCGACCCGAGCAGATAGTAGAGGACGGTTCCTACAGCCACGGATGCAAACACGCCGGGGATCTTCCACGGCAACTTGATTCCTGCAACGAGAGCGTAAAAGATCATGCCGAGCGCAATGAGTCCTACAAGTGGCATCCCAAAGATATCGATCAGAGGTGTCATGCCAATCAACCCGAGTCCTATCCCGGCGAGGGATCCAAGCAAACCCGCCTGCGGTACGATTCTTTGAATCCATTGGCCCATGAACGAAAACGCCACTTTCAGGATACCCATGAAAACCATGGTTGCCATTCCGAGATACCACGTCATCATCGCGGCGTCATGTTCCGACATTCCTTCTGCTTTGAGTCCGATGAATGCCGGTCCAAGGACGACCAGAGCGATGCCGATCGTCGAAGGTGTATCCAGGCCGAGTGGCATGGCTGTTATGTTCGATTTTCCTGTTTTTTTTGCGAGACGAAAAGCCATCCACGTGTAGACAAGATCTCCAAAGAGAACACCGAATGCGGTGCCGGGAAACATATGTGTATACACGATGTCTGCGGGAAATTTGAACACGAAAATGAGAATGCCGGCGAGGAATGAGAGCACCGTAAGGTTATCGAACATGAGTCCGAAGAATCCATTCAGATCGCCCAGCACAAACCACTGATACTTCTTGTTGGAATTATTCATGCGTGAATCCTTGATGTGGTGGTGCGCTTAGTTTGTCAGAAGTCCTGCGATGGATGCCGTCATCCACGTAGCGATGGTTCCACCGAGCACGGCCTTGAGGCCAAGCTTCGCAATATCGCTGCGGCGGTTTTCTGCGAGCGGACTGATGCCGCCGATTTGGATGGCAATGGAAGAAAAGTTTGCGAATCCGCACAATGCATACGTGGCAATAACGATGGCTTTATTCGACAGCTGACCCGCGGAAATCATATCGGACATGCGCAGATACGCCACAAATTCATTAACAACGAGTTTGATCCCCATCAGACTCCCCACGTTCAGCGCATCAGACCATGGCACACCAATGATGTACGCCACGAATTGGAAAATGAGGCCGAAGAGAAGCTCCAGAGAAAACGGTCTGCTGAAATGCGATTGACAAATTGCATTCAGGCCTGAAATGTCTCCGAAATATCCAAGCAGGGAGTTGATCAACGCGATCAGCGCGATGAATGCAATCAACATTGCGGCAACGTTGATGGCAAGTTTGACGCCGTCTGCAGCCCCTCCGGCGGCAGCTTCAATGACGTTGGAATGGGTCTTTTCTATTTTCATCCGGACCGTGCCCATCGTCAGCGGTTGGCCTGATTCGGGGATCAACATTTTTGCCACCACCATCGTTGCTGGGGCGGCCATAATGCTCGCCGCAAGAAGATGGCCCGCAAAAAATACTTGTGATGGTTCGACCGCCACTCCGTGCGTTTTTGCATATGCGAGGCCAAGCATCTGCATGTAGGCCGCAAGGACGCCCCCCGAGATGTGGGCCATGCCGCTCGTCATGATGGTGAACAATTCAGAATTTGTAAGCGTGGGGAGATAAGGTCGAATGACCAGCGGCGCTTCCGTTTGTCCGATGAAGGTGTTCGCTGCCACATCGAGGGACTCGGCTCCACTCGTCCGCATGAACCGGAGCATAACCCACGCAAACGCTTGCACAATCCTCTGCATGATACCAAGGTAGTAGAGGATTGTCATGAGAGACGCGAAGAAAATGATTGTAGGAAGAACCTGGAAGGCAAAAAACATACCAAGACTGCCGTCGGTACCTGGAGACTTCGCGAGCACTCCAAAAATAAACTGGGCTCCCTCGGCGGCGAATCCGAAAAGAAAAACAAAGAATCTGCTTATCTGATTGAAAATCTCTCTGCCGATTTCGGTTTTTATGACCAGGAATGCGAAAAAGAATTGGAGAAAAATACCGACAAGAACCAGCCGCCAATTAATACTCCTTCTGTCGGAGGAAAAAAAATAGGCAAAGGAGGTGACGACAAGAAGACCGAGGGTACCGCGGAGGATGGTTAGGACATCCATAGTTGTTTGGAGAAGGTCAGCGCTGAGTGAAGTTGGGGAAAATCAATCGCTAAGAATATAATAAAGTTTCACATCCAATCCACCGTTCGGCTTGGTGGAAAGCCTGGAATCAGGTCTGAACGAACACCGTCGAGGGACGGCATTTTTCGTAGAGACGTGACGGCTTGCCCGCCGATACTCATGGCGGGCGTCACGTCTCGCGATGGCCAACGATGGATCTCGACAATCAGTTGAATAAACTCTTAAAGATCATTATCTTGATTCCAGCGTGGCGAAAAACATTTCGCCTGCCTTGGCAAGATCTGATTTCCAATCGGAAGTCGACAATTTCCAATTGTTTTGGGCCCTTAGCTCAGTTGGTTAGAGCAGCAGACTCATAATCTGCGGGTCGCTGGTTCGAGCCCAGCAGGGCCCACGTCGAGTTCACGCAGCATCCAGAGCTGGTTTGGATTGGCCTCGAAGACTGAACGAGAAGGAAAGAAGCGGCAGTGTTCGGTGAAGGGTTCAGTCTTCCAATCGATGCCTACCTGCTCTCCGAACCAGCATCTTTCCTTTCTTCAATTCAAGTAAGTCACGGTTTGTCCTGGTTCTTGACAGAGACCGTGAAAAAACGTATAATCGTATGACTTTTGTCGTTCTAGAGTCGTCATTCTATCGTTAATCGAGGGGTGATCCATGCCTGAGTTTCGAATCGAAGGCCTTACCATGACGGGGAAACCTGTCGCGGGTGTGATTTCCGCGGACACAAAGAAGATCGCGAAGGAAAAGGCGCAATTAATGGCCCGCGAGAAGAAATTCAAAGTAACCGGCATCCTTGAGCGGGCAACGTTCCTCTATAGAGTTCAGAAGGGGACGGACAAACCCATTGACGGAGTGCAGAAGGCATTCACCAAAGATGAAGTTCGAGTGGCTCTCGAGAAGATGGGTTTCAAAGTTCAGTATGTTCGGAAGAAACTCTTTGGTAACAAACAAAAACCTGCTCCGGCCGTTGATGTCATCAGTTTCGTCCGCATCAGTGCCGACTTGATGAGGCAGAAACTCCCGTTCAATGAGGTCATGGCACTGCTCATCGAAGATATTCCCAACCAGAGGCTTCGGGACACAGTCAAGGAAATCAATACAGAGCTCAAACAGGGAAAAGACAGCGAAAAAGTATTCCTGAAACAACAGGTAGTTCTTGGCAAGTTCACTGCGAACATGCTGGGGTTGGCATCGAAAAGCGGCAACATGGTGGAGATTTATGAAAGTACTGCAAAGTTTCTGGAACGGAATGCAGAGTTCAAGCGGAATGTCAAAAGTGCTCTCGTCACGCCTCTTGTGACGCTCTTTGTCCTTTTCCTTGCCGTTCTCTTCTATGTTGCATACATCTTTCCGGCAACGGCCGAAATGTTTGAGAAATTCCATATCGTCCTTCCTCCAATGACTGCTGCGACATTGAAATTCAGCAGGTGGTTGATGGCCAATGTCTGGCTTGTCACAGCAGCCTTTGTGATCCCGTCAGTTGCTGTGGGACGTTTCCTCGCGACCGAACGGGGGAAGTTTATGCAGGATCAATATCTGATCAAAGTACCCGTGGTGG
>JADGQA010000108.1 GCA_017882185.1 Bacteroidota bacterium | reverse complement strand
CGCCGCCGGATGCCGATGTCAAGCTGAGTCAACTGAGGCGTCAACCGGCTGCCAGGAGCAACCAGCATGATCGTCTCCGAACCCTGGGCCAGACCCGGGTCTACCACAGCGCCGGGAGTGGAGCAGGAGCAGTTCGCCGGATACTTGGTGCTCGAGGTCAAAGTCCAGTAGACCTCTTTGAATCCCTGTTGCGCGCCCGCGAAGATGGGTTCCAGGTTCGTCGACGCGGGAAACGTGGCGACCAAGTTATTGAGGGCGAAATTTGTGTTGTACACAGGAGCCGAATAGAGAGAGGCGCTGAATTCGAACTTGTACCAGAGCGGCACATTGGCCTGAAGCTTGAATTCGTTCCGATATGGAATCGAGCCAACCGTACCCAGGTCCTGATTCATGTTGCCGTACCAATCGCAGTACCGGAGCGAATTCGGGTCGTTCAGCGAGTTGGCGCCGATGGTCTCGTCGCATTGGCGGGAAAGCTCGCGATCGATGGTCCAGCCAAGGAAGATGAAGGCTCCGTGCCGCCACCGGCCCTGAACTGAAGTTTCAAAACCGTTGTAGGAATTCGCGCGCAAGTTCCTTGGCGCGTTGGTCTGATAGAGTTGTGGCGTCAACCCCACAAAGGCCTTGTTGAGGTTATAGAGAGTGATCGGCGTGCCATCCAGCGGGTTTGTGATGGTAACGGGCATCCAGGCCGAAGACGGCACCGATTTATTCAAGGTTAGGGCCTGCCGATAATCATTGCGACGGAACCAGTTGAAGTTAAGAGTCAGACCGTTCCGGACCTCGTGCTGGACACCCACGGAATACTGCACGTTGTATTCGCGATGATAATTGGGGTCGAGAGACCGAGGCGTCAGGGTTCCAAAACCCGCGCTGGGAGCAGGACCGATCTGGGCGTCCGTCGGGACGCACGCCGGGCCGGTACAGCCGCCGGTGTTAATCCAGGCGCGGCTTTGGGAGGACACGAACATCGGATTGAACGCGTTAAGGTTGCCTTGGACCAGCGGCGTCTCATATTTGCTCACCCCGACCTTCAACGCGGTCTTGTGGTCGCCAAAGAGATCCCGTTGGACGATATCTCGGTCGCAAGTGCCCTCCTCCACGATGTGGTAGAGGACACCGAAATCGAGCTCAAAGATATTCGCGCCGAGTTCGGAGATACTGTTGCAGACATCGTGGATGGTGCAACCAAGATCACGGATATTTTCGAAAGCCATGAGGTGACCCAGGCGGAAACGTACAGAAAATTGTTGCTCTCGATGGTCAATGATATTCGCGTCATGCTCGTAAAGTTCGCTGATCGACTGCACAATATGCGTACACTCGAATACCTGCCTGCGGAGAAACAACAGAGAATGGCCAAGGAGACGCTTGACATTTACGCGCCGTTCGCACATCGCTTTGGATTAGGGAAGCTAAAATGGGAATTGGAGGATCTTTCGTTCAAGCATTTGTATCGCACCGAATATGACCAGGTTGCACGTCAGTTGCGTTCGCGACGTCGTGAGCGCGAACATTATATCAATCGGTTCGTTGTTCCAATCAAAAAGAGACTTGATGAACTGGAAATCGCGTACGAAATCGAAGGGAGACCGAAGCATATCTACAGCATTTACAACAAGATGGTAAAACGTGCAAAACCGCTTGACGAGATTTACGACTTATTTGCAGTAAGAATAATCCTGGATACGAAAGACAATAGTGATTGCTTCACTGTGTATGGCATTGCCTCGGAGATCTACAAACCCGTCGCGGAGAGATTCAAGGACTACATATCTATCCCGAAACAGAATGGGTATCAATCCATTCACACGACTGTCATTGGTCCGGAAGGTCGGATGGTTGAAGTACAAATCCGCACACGTGCCATGCACGAGATTGCCGAAAAGGGAGTTGCAGCCCACTGGATGTATAAAGAAAGCAAAATGTCCCTTGATAAGGAACTTGAGAGCTGGATCAATTGGGTGCGTGAGATTTTTGAGCAAAAAAATGAAGAGACTCCGAAGCAACTTATGGAAAGTTTCAAGCTGAATCTCTACCAGGAGGAAATTTATGTCTTCACACCAAAGGGCGACCTGAGAATCCTTCCTCGCAACGCAACGCCCATCGATTTTGCGTTCGAGATACATTCCAATGTGGGATTCCATTGTATCGGTGCGAAGGTCAACGGTCGTATTGTTCCGCTCAATACATTGCTGCGAAGCGGTGACCAGGTAGAGATCATCACCTCGAAGAGTCAGAAGCCCAATCCAGATTGGGAACAGATCGCAGTGACACACAAAGCGAAGCAACATATCCGTAAATGGATCAGGGAGGAAACACGCAAACAGTCGGAAGAAGGGCGCGAATTATGGCTGAAAAAACTGAAGAAGCACAAGTTTCATATAGCGGATGATGAGCTAGCAAGATATGCCCATTCCGTAAGGGTCGAAAACCTGCAGGATTTTTTTGTCGCGATCAAAGAAGGAACGTTGGACCCGGACGATATCATCGAGAATTTGGTTGTTCGATCGAAGCATCCGGGAGGAGAAACGCCAAAAGTTGAAGTGGCGGAGCAGAAATCGATCTTTGACAGATTTATCAGTTCAGCACGTGAAATCACCAGTGGCATATCAGTTCTCGGCTCAACGGAAAACTTTCTTCATCAGTATGCCAAATGTTGCAATCCAATTCCGGGTGATGAGATCGTCGGTTTTGTTACGGTTGGTGAGGGAATCAAGATCCATCGGAAGGATTGCAGGAATGTCATATCGATGCGTCTTGCCGAAAGTGAACGCTTGGTCGACGTAAGCTGGCCCAGCACGAATGGTCCGGATTTCATTGCCGCCC
The DNA here is from genome assembly GCA_017882185.1 of Bacteroidota bacterium. Taxonomy (GTDB): domain Bacteria; phylum Bacteroidota; class Ignavibacteria; order UBA10030; family UBA10030; genus JADGQA01. The sequence continues at coordinate 8,483 of JADGQA010000108.1, read as the reverse complement.
TTCATATTGCCGGAAAGGACCGACCGGCGCTCCTGAGCGATATCACGCATACCATTTCAATGTTCGAGAATACGAATATCCGGAGTGTCAATATGGACTCGAAGGGTCCGATCTTCGAAGGACAAATCATTGTCTTCGTAAGGAACACCGACCATCTCAAACGACTTCTCGAGCGATTGAAGCGGGTGGATGGTGTTCTTGAAGCAGACCGTTTCATGGGTTGAGGGATTGCATGGTATCTGAAAATCGAATACTCGGAATAGACTTTGGTGACAAGAGAATCGGTCTGTCAATCAGCGATCCCTTGGGAATCATCGCTACTCCGTATGGTACCCTACAGAACGATGCAACCGTATGGAGTCGGCTCAAGGAAATCGTAACGCAGGAAGGTATTGCACTCGTTGTCATTGGGATGCCTGTGACTCTCCGTGGAGAGAAACGTGAGAAAGCCAGCCAGGTCGACGCATTCGCGGACACTCTGAAATTTCATACAGGATTGGACGTGCTTCCATGGGATGAACGCTTTACGACATCCATCGCGCAGCAGACATTGCTCGATATGAACACAAAAAAGAAGCATCGAAACGCAAAGAACGGAACATTGGACTCAATGGCAGCTGCGATCATACTCCAGAGTTATCTTGACAGCAAAAAGAAATCGCTGTCATGTTGAACGAATCGATTCTTCAACCCATCAATAACGCTGCGAAAAGAACTGTCAGTTGGTCGAAGGTTCACTGGATTCAAGTCACTGTCATCGTCGTTGTGGCATTTATTGTCGAACAGGTGGCAACGTTTCCCTTTGGCGAAGTAACCGCTCTGGCAAGAAGGAATCCGACGAGGACAGCATTCATGGAACAGCAGGCAGAACTTGCCAAACACGATGGAAGACGTTTCAAAGTATTCCAGAGATGGTTGCCGTTGAAGGACATTCCGAAAGATGTGGTCAATGCCGTGATTGTATCGGAGGACGGAACATTTTGGTCACATCATGGATTCGACTGGTATGAATTGAAGGAGTCCATTGGGCGAAATATTGAAGAGGGGCGTGCTGCGAGAGGAGCCAGCACGATAACGCAACAACTTGTCAAGAATCTCTACCTTTCGCCATCAAAGAACCCGTTGCGAAAAATGAAGGAATGGATTCTCACATGGTGGATGGAACAAAGGCTCTCGAAATCGCGAATTCTGGAAATCTATCTCAATGTGATTGAATGGGGAGATGGTGTCTACGGTATCGATGCGGCATCGCAGTTCCATTTTGGAAAGTCTGCGGTGCTTCTTACAAAAGACGAGGCAGCCCGATTGGCTGCAATCATTCCTGACCCGAGGGATCATATGGCGGGTTCCGACTCACAGTATGTTATCAGGCGCTCGGCACTAATCCTTGACAGGATGGAAGCCCGCGGATTCTGAGTCGGATTGTGCACTGGGAGGAACAATGAATTATAGAGATATCCACGTCTTGCTTGGAGAAGGAGAGGGTTTTGAACTGGAGTTCAAACGGAAGGTTTCGAACCCCGATAAAATCGCCAAGGCAATGGTGGGCTTTGCAAACACCAAAGGGGGAACAATACTCTTTGGAATTGACGATGACCGTTCCGTGGTGGGAGTTGAGAGTGAAAAGAGTGAAATTGAAATGATCAGAAACGTGGCTGACTTTCACTGCGAACCGCCGATTGAAGTCGGAATTGAAATAGTCCCCTACAAAGGAAAAGATGTTATTGCCGTGTTTGTTGAAGAAAGTCGGGACAAGCCCCACGCCGTGGTTCTCAACGAAGATTCTGAAGACTCTCATCTCCAGGTATACATTCGAGTCAATGATAAGACTGTTGAGGCCAGCAAGGAGGTCGCCCGGATTCTACGCTGCGAAAGCCCCGATGCCCCCCCGCTACGAATTGCAATTGGGGAAAACGAGCGACGACTATTCGATTTTCTGGATGACAAGAAGCGAATCACACTCAGTGAATTTGGAGATCTTGTCAATATATCGAAGCGGCGAGCTTCAAGAACGTTGATACAATTGGTTCGTGCAGGTGTCCTCAGGGTCCATACGAACGAGAAAGAGGAATACTACACTCGGGCATTCGATTGAAAACCACGCCAAATTCGCGAAAGCTCGAATACTGCTATTCCGTAAGCAACTGCGACATTGAGGGATTGTTTTGTACCAAACATCGGTATTTCGAGCGCCAGATCACATTGTGCCACCAGTTCCTTCGACACACCCGAGATCTCGTTTCCGACTATTAAGCAGAGCGGAAATTGAGGTTTGCGAACGGAGGAATATGAAGTACTTCCTGTGGTCAACTCCAGACAGCAGATTCTGTAGCCATCGGATCTGAGCGCGTCGAGAGGTGTATGAGGGGAAGGGAAGTACTCCCAAGGGATGCTTTTCGTAGCACCCAACGCAGTCTTTTCGATTTCCTTCCGGGGTGGATGAGGAGTATATCCTGTGAGTATAAGCTTTTGGATCAACGCGCCATCTGAAGTACGGAATATGGATCCAACGTTGTAAAGGCTTCGGATATTGTCAACAATGACTGTCACCGGAAGCCTATTATGATCCGGAATTGTATCAATGCTCAATCGTCTCTTGGCGATTTCATCGTGAGTAAGCTTTTTCACATCGAAAATATATGCGAATTTGTCGCGAATTCAAACCAACAAGCTTGAGAATGGCCTGAAATCGCCGATGTTGCTCATAAAATCAATTATGTGTATATTGAATTCCTAAATTTTGGGGCACTTGAAGAGAATCACAATCGCCATTGACGGACCAGCTGCTTCGGGCAAGAGCACGACTGCGAAATTGGTTGCCCAACGCTTGGGGTATCTCCATCTTGACACGGGTGCGATGTACCGGGCTATCACCTTGGGAGTGCTGAGGCAGGGAATTGAAGTCACAGCAAGGGAAAAGGTAGAGGCCTTCGCTCAGGCTGCTGATCTCTTTGTCGAAGCGAGCGGGCTAAAAGGAAACCGGATTCTTCTCAACGGAATCGACCTGACCGCGGAGATACGGTCTCCAGATGTGACGAATAATGTAAGCACGATCAGTAGCTATCAAGCTGTGCGGGCTGTTCTAGTCCGCGAGCAGCGAAAACTTGCATCGGAGGGAGGAATTGTTCTTGAGGGAAGAGATATCGGAACGGTTGTCCTCCCTAAGGCAGAAGTAAAGATTTTTATGGTCGCCGCCGTGTCGGAAAGAGCCCGCAGACGGAAGAAGGAGTTGCTCACAGCTGGAATCGAAATTGAAGACGAAGAGATCGTGAAGGAGATTGAAGAGCGTGATAGAAAGGATTCGACGCGAGAAGTGAGTCCGTTGAAGATGGCACCCGACGCCATCAAGCTTGACACGAGCAATCTTACCATCGAAGAGCAAGTTACCTTCATCGTAGATCGGGCTCGAAAAGTAATTGATGCTGGAGGAAATGCGTGAAAGTTACCGTGGATAAATTTTCCGGCTTCTGCTGGGGTGTTGTCAGGACAATTGAGATTGCTGAGCAGGAACTTGCTTCACACGGTGCATTGTATTCACTAGGTGAAATTATTCACAACCCCATGGAAATCCAACGGCTCGAAAAGGAAGGACTAAAGACAATCACGCAAGACGATCTTGATGGCTTGCGGGGTGCAACAGTCTTGATTCGGGCGCACGGGGAGCCACCTGAAACATATAGGAAGGCGCAGGAACGGGGGATTACTATTATTGATGCAACCTGCCCGGTCGTCACGAAGGTTCAGGAAAGAATCCGCAAATTCCATCTGCAGGGTTATCAGGTTGTGATCTTTGGAAAGAAGGAGCACGCCGAAGTTGTGGGATTGATTGGTCAAACAAACGGAGAAGCAATCGTTGTGAAGTCAGTCGACGATCTTTCAAACGTGAAAATTGATCGCAAGACAGTCTTGTTTTCCCAGACCACGATGGACAAACCCACATTCTACAGGATCAAAGAAGAATTGGAGAAGCGGGTAAAGAATCTTGTCGTGGATACTTTTGAAGATGAAGCCCTTGATTTCCACGCCAAAGATACCATCTGCGGACAGGTCTCTGGCCGGGAAAAAAAGATTCGCGAATTCGCAAAATCAAATGATAGTATTGTATTTGTTGCCGGGAAACACAGTTCCAATGGCAAGATCCTTTATGATTTTGTTCGATCGGAGAATCCACGGTCACATTTCATTGAGGACGTATCTGAACTCGAAGATGGATGGTTTGAGGGGATCCAGACAGTTGGTGTAACTGGTGCGACCTCGACTCCACAGTGGCTTATGGAAAAGGTCAAGACAGCGATCGAAGAAAGAGTTGTCACAACAGTCATAACTTAACTCATCATAATAATCACCAAACCAAGACCATGACTTGATTTTCGAAGATGCGTATGACTGGCGTCGGAGAAATCAGTTTAGGTCAATCCCGCACCGGGCGGGTTGTTTATTGGAGGTTGAATGTCTGAAGTATCAAAAGCGAAGGAAGAGCTGGAAGAACGCGGTTATTCTGAGACGGAGTATAATGAACTGGCAAAACTTTATGAAGGAACGCTGAGTTCGATCACAGCCGGTCAGATTGTCAAAGGGCGCGTCGTTCATATTGGTGATTCCAATGTATCGGTTGATATCGGATTCAAATCTGAAGGTTCAGTGGCTGTCACTGAATTCACGAACCTGAAGGATCTGAAAGTCGGTGACCAGATCGAAGTATTCCTGGAAAGTGTGGAAGACAAGGACGGGCAGCTGGTCCTATCCCGCAAACGCGCGGATTTCATGCGTGTGTGGGAACAAGTTGTTCGGTCATTCGAAAAAGGAGAAGTTCTCAGGGGACGCTGCGTTCGAAGAACAAAAGGTGGAATCGTAGTTGATCTTCTTGGCCTCGATGCCTTCCTACCCGGTTCCCAGATTGATGTCAGGCCCGTAAGGGACTTCGATGCATTCATCGGCAAGGAAATGGATTTTAGGGTTGTGAAAGTAAACCATCCTTCCGAAAACGTCGTTGTGAGTCACAAAATCCTGGTTGAGGAGGAACTTTCAAGTCAACGCCAGATGATTCTCGGCAGCTTGGAGAAAGGCCAGATCCTCGAAGGTCATGCGAAGGCGATTACTGATTTTGGAGTGTTCGTGGATTTGGGCGGTGTGGATGGCCTCGTGCACATTACCGATCTTTCGTGGGGACGGATCAGTCACCCATCGGAGGTCGTCAAACTCGATCAGACGGTCAACGTCGTTGTCCTCGACTTCGATCAGGAGAAAAAAAGAATTTCTCTTGGCATGAAGCAGTTGATGCCTCATCCGTGGGAAAATATCGATATGAAGTATCCCGTCGGAACAAAGATCCTGGGCAAAGTAGTTTCGCTTACGGATTATGGTGCGTTTGTAGAAATTGAAAAGGGCATTGAAGGCCTTATTCATATCTCAGAGATGAGCTGGACCCAGCATATCAAGCATCCTTCACAAGTCGTTTCGATGGGGCAAATGATTGATGCAGTCATCCTTTCGCTCGATAAGGATGGCAAAAAGATTTCTCTTGGAATGAAGCAACTGGAACCGGATCCCTGGACGACGCTTCTGCAGAAGTACCCCGTTGGATCGAAGCACACCGGAATTGTGCGGAATCTTACAAACTTCGGCGTGTTCGTCGAATTGGAAGAAGGAGTCGACGGACTGGTCCATATTTCGGATCTTTCATGGACGAAAAAAATTCGCCATCCCGGCGAAGTCGTGAAAAAAGGAGACAAACTCGACGTTGTTATTCTATCCGTCGATGTCGATCAGCGGAGGATCTCTCTCGGGCACAAACAGATCCAGGACAATCCCTGGGATGCGTTCGAGACTTCCTACAAGCTGGGGACCGAAACTGATGGAAAGATTGTTCGCATCATTGAAAAGGGCGTGATTGTCGAGCTGTCCCTGGGTGTTGACGGTTTCATTCCTCTTTCGCAGCTTTCCCAGACTCCGGTGAAAAATATTTCCGAATCCTTCAAAGCGGGGGATGTTTTGCCGCTTAGAGTCATAGAGTTCGACAAAGAGAGCAAAAAGATTGTTCTATCGGCGATTGAGTACCTTCGAGGTAAGGAACAACAAATTGTGGAAGAGTATGTTGCTCAGCATAAATTGTCTCCTATGACATTGAAGGATATTGTCACATCTGCATTGCCGACATCGGATACGAGCTTCAGCGAAACCCCAAACTAGGGTATCATCTACCTATGAAAGAGTTGCTCGAGAATGTTGGGCAACTCTTTTCTTTATGAAGAGAGTGGCCCTCCATACCCTCGGCTGCAAGCTTAATTTCGCGGAGACCGCAAGCATCGGCAGACAGTTTCGCGATCGCGGCTATGAATTGGTCGATTTCTCGGAGCCGAGCGACGTTTTTGTACTGAATACGTGCAGCGTCACCGATCGCGCCGACCGCGAATGCCGTCAGCTAATTCGGAGAGTCCGTCGCAATTCACCAAATGCTTATGTTATCGTGATGGGCTGCTACGCACAGCTTCGTCCGGAGGAGATCAAAACGATTGAAGGCGTTGACTTGATTCTTGGGGCAAAAGAGAAGTTCGATCTCTTTGAGTTCACCCAGGCGGCGAGAAAAGAAACCGAACCGAAGTTACACGTTTCTCCGATTCTTGAGATTACCACTTTTGGAAAGGCATCCTCTTCGGAATCATCGGATAGAACGCGGGCCTTCCTCAAAATCCAGGATGGTTGCGATTACAGCTGCACCTTCTGCACCATTCCCCTTGCCCGCGGTGCGAGCCGAAGCATTTCGATTGAGGAAATTCGATCTCAAGCAGCTCACATTGCATCGGAAGGATACAAAGAAATTGTCCTGACAGGCGTGAATGTGGGTGACTATGGGAGGAAAATCCGGACAAATCTATTGTCACTTCTCAAGAGCCTGGTGACAATCAACGGCATCGAACGAATCCGAGTCAGCTCTATCGAGCCTAACTTGCTGACCGAAGACCTCATTGATTTTTGGCTCTCCGAACCAAAACTCTGCAAGCATTTTCACATTCCTCTTCAAAGTGGTAATGACACAATCCTTGCCTCGATGAAAAGACGATATCGTTCGGACCTATATTCCAAACGAATTGAGAAGATCAAATCTGTTTGCCCCGAAGCAGGCATTGGTGCAGACGTTCTAGTGGGGTTCCCCGGAGAAACTTCGGACCTCTTTGAGCAAACATATCGATTCCTGCGTGAATTACCCTTGTCATACCTCCACACGTTCACATATTCTGAACGGCCAAAAACTGATGCCGTTCAACTTGAAGGCAGAGTCGAACCGCGAGAACGGGCTGAACGGAGCGAGCGTCTAAGGATGTTGGGAATTCGGAAACGGAGGATGTTCCATGAGTCTTTCATTGGGAAGAGTGTCGATGTTTTGTTCGAACATTCACAGGAAGAAGGATGGTGGTCAGGGTTCACTGACCAGTACGTTCGGGTAAGTTCGAAAATCCAGCAATCAATTGCGAACGAGATTCATCGTGTAGAAATCATCCAGGCAAACAACGAAAATTGCATCGGCGAATTGATCGCGAATCACGCTGGATACGTGCCGATGCAGTTCCATCAATCGGCATAATGTCGCCAGACTCATCATGAAAACGGCCATTCTCTCCATACTCTTTATCGGTGTCATTGTTGTTGAATGCAGTGCCCAAATGCAGATCAAGGATGCGCTTGTCAAGCGTTCCGAAGTGAAGCATGAAGGATTGGGTCCGGCATCCTATCAGGACGCAACACCGATTCCAGTTAAATCGGTCACTCTTGCAGTTGTATTTTCCGCGCTGATCCCAGGCACGGGAGAACTTTACGCCGGCAATTTTGAAACGGGCAAGTATGCAATGATGGCGGAGGCTGCTATTTGGATCACGTACGCGGCATTCTACACACACGGGAATTGGGTTAGACAAGATGCCCGTTCATTTGCTGCCGAACGTGCACGGACGAACTTCAATTCGAAAAGTGATCAGTTTGACGTAAATATCGGTAACTACCTGTCAATCGACGAATACAATCAGGCCATGGAGGCCAACGATCCTGCGGGATGGCTGAAGTATTTCACCGACAACGTGCGCCGGCACAGCCCGGTGTCAGATCAGGAAGGAAAGAAAGATTTCGCCGACTACTACGCATGGGAGTTCAAGAACTTCCAGGCCAAATTCGTTACTAAGAAGATGGTGGTCCGCGGCCGTTCTGCTTCTATCGCGTTGGTTTGGGAAGCGGTCCGCAGGCCCAGCGGCGCGCCGGAGAAGATAGATATGGTCGGCATGTTCGAATTGGCTACCAGCGGCAGGATCGAATCGATGAGCCTTTATTTCGACACGGCGAAGACGGCAAAGTTATTCACCGAGATCACCGCCGCTACCAGGTAGGTCGTATGCGATACGAAGACCCGGTTGCCGGAGGCCAGCTGCGACATTTCTTGGACCTTGGAGGTAGCGTTATGCAGTGCTACGGTCGATTTTCTTCCATTGCCTTGC
>JADGQA010000107.1 GCA_017882185.1 Bacteroidota bacterium | reverse complement strand
CCGATCATGACAACCGAATTCGGAACTCTGGGGATACAGAAATCAGAAACCGTCTACTATACATTGTACAAGGTAACTCGATGAAACGATCGCTGGTCATTGTTGCGACTGCCTTGATTTTCGTGTCCGTCAATGCTCAAGAAGTGTCCACTAACAGAATAAAAGGGTTGCGCGTCAACGGTGAGGCAAGAGATCACTTTCCCGTCGCAGGTCTGAGTTCCGACGCCGTAACCATAGAGTTCGATCTCGACAGCAGCCAACCGGAGGATTTTCGGATCAAGTTCTATCACTGCGAGAAGGACTGGACCGTCACCCAGAATCAGTTCATCAACGACGAAATGCGGAATTCGACCAAGTTTCCGATTCCTTTCGAACACGCGCCGGCTGGGGTGGAGCATTACACCTACCACTACTCTCTTCGTGTTCCCGGATTTCCCGGGGTCGAGAAATTTCCATACTCCGGAAACTATGTTTTTGAGATTTGGGACAAGGAGCAGACAGAGTTGCTCGCCAAGGGCAGGTTCTTCGTTGCCGAACAGCGTATTCCGTTGTCGATAGCAATCGCGAACCGGTATTTGCCTTCCGTCGGTATTCCGTTCAATCAAGTGAACAAGATTGAACTTGGTGTTGCGATACCCGACGACATGACCTCCGACGTGGATCGAATCATTGCGAGTTTTGTTAGGACTGTGGACGTCTACAGAAATCGGGAACTTCATACCCCACACCGCGTTGATGTCGATGATGACAATCCCAATACTTTCGTTGACGGGCTTGGGACCGGCAATCTGAAATTCATCATTGATAACATCCAACCCGGCAATGAATATCGGCATCTGGATCTCAATAACATTGATTACTATCCGCCGAATCAGTTGTCCAGAAACAGGGACGGCGCAGATGTGGGCCGCATATTTCACCAGGGCCCGCCCGACAACGATGGTGAGTCAATTGTTACGACCGACTCGCGGTATTCCGACTACGTTAAGTTCCAGTTTGAGTTGGATCGCGAATCCGATGATTGTTCACCGTTATATGTTGTAGGAGATTTCAACGACTGGACTACCGGTGACGCGTGGAAAATGGAATACGACAAAACATCCCAACGCTACGTACTCCGGTCCGAACTGAGGCGCGGTATCTATGATTATCAATATGTGTGCAACGGCAATGATTGGAGTGGGATTGAGGGCAATGACTGGAGGACAGTCAATCAATTCACTGCTCTTCTGTACTATCATGATGTTAGTTTTGGCGGATTCGACAGGATTATTGGATTCGCACAACGATCAAGCCCCGGCGGCACACAGGCCACAACAAAATAACAAGTGACAATGATTTCGTTTGACCAGGAAGGACACTATGCAAAAACTCAATGTAGGTGTTATCGGCGTGGGCCATCTTGGGAGTCTTCACGCAAAAATGTATTCCCAGCTTGGAAATACAAACCTCGTAGGGATCTTTGACGTCGATGGAGAGAAAGCCCGGAAGGTCGCCGAAGAGCTCGGCACCAAAGCGTTCAGGACAATCGACGAAGTCATTGAAGCCGCCGACGCCGTGAGTGTTGTGACGACAACCACGGCACACTTTGACGCTGCGGCGAATGCCCTGGAACACGGCGTGCATACATTCATCGAAAAGCCAATCACGGAAACAATTGAACAAGCAAAATTGCTCGTCGCTGCCGCTGATGCAAAACATCTGAAGATTCAGGTAGGTCACATTGAAAGGTTTAATCCCGCAATTCTTGCCCTTGAATCGTACAATCTCAAGCCGTTGTTCATCGAGTCGCATCGACTTGCACAATTCAATCCTCGCGGGTCGGACGTCGCCGTCGTTCTGGACTTGATGATCCACGATATCGACCTCATTCTGAGTCTCGTAAAGTCTCCTGTTGCGCGGATTGATGCGAACGGCGTTGCCGTGGTGTCTGACACTGCTGATATTGCCAATGCCCGGATTCAGTTCCAAAGTGGATGTGTCGCGAACGTTACGGCAAGCCGTATCTCGCAACAAAAAATGCGAAAGATGAGGCTGTTCCAGCAGGACGCCTACATTTCTATTGATTTTGCACAGGGAATTGCGGAAGTATTTCGCTTGATCGATGAAGGAGATACCAACGCCAAGCCGACGATGATGCTGGGGAAGATCGATCAGGGAACAAGGAAACGCGACATTATCTATGAACAGCCGGAAGTCAAAGAGGTCAATGCACTGAAATATGAGCTTAACCTGTTTGTTCAAGCGGTCCTAAACGATACGGAGCCTCCGGTGGACGGGAGGGATGGAATGCAGGCCCTTGAAGTTGCCCGGGAAATTATGCAGCGAATAGATACACAGAAAGTCAAACTGGCGTAATGGCGATAAACAACATTCATATTGATGAGCCGCTTCTTTTAGAGATTGGTCGAGTCGCTGATGCGGAGTCAATCGCAGCATACGTTGTCGGGGGATATGTCCGGGACCGCATGTTGAATAAGGACGTCAAAGACATCGATGTCGTTGTTCTTGGAAACGGCGTGGAGTTTGCAACAAAAATGACAAAGCTATGGAAGGCAACGAACTTGGTTGTCTACGAGCGTTTCGGAACTGCGATGATACAGCTGGAGAGCTACAAAATCGAATTTGTCGGCGCTCGCAAAGAGAGCTACAGAAAAGAATCTCGCAACCCGGACGTTGATCGGGGGTCATTGGCTGATGATCTATCTCGTAGAGACTTCACTATCAACGCAATTGCTGCGTCATTAAATAGTGGGTCGATCGGATCTATAGAGGATCCTTTCAATGGACAAGCAGATTTGAAAAGCAAGATACTCAAGACGCCACTCGACCCGGAGAAGACCTTTGACGACGACCCCCTGAGAATTCTCAGGGCGGTTCGGTTTTCTTCGCAACTTTCCTTTGAAATCGATCCGATAGTCCTCAGAGCGGGGAAGAAAATGAACGAACGGCTGAAGATTGTTTCTCAGGAAAGGATCACCGATGAGCTTCTGAAGATCATTTCGAGCCCGATTCCATCCGTGGGATTACAGGCCGCTTACGATATGGGTCTCCTCGGTGTGATTTTTCCCGAGCTGGAATCTCTTGCAGGTGTCGACCAACGCCAGGAATTCCATCACAAGGACGTCTTCAGGCATACTCTCATGGTTCTGGACAACATCAGTGGAAGAACCGACAATGTTTGGTTGAGAATTGCCGGACTCCTCCATGATATTGCCAAACCAAAGACCAAAGCATTCGTAGAAGGGACGGGCTGGACTTTTCACGGCCACGAAGAACTGGGCGCAAGAATGGTGAAACCGATTTTCCGGCGAATGCGGCTGCCTTTGGAACACGTTCCGTACGTTGAGAAACTCGTACGTTTACATCTGCGCCCCATGGCTCTCGTCGACTCCGTGGTTACCGACTCAGCGGTACGAAGGTTGATGTTCGATGCTGGTGCTGAAGTAGATGACCTGATGGTTTTGTGCCGCGCAGACATTACTTCAAAGAATCCGAAACTCGTTGAACAGGTCAGGAAGAACTACGAGCTCGTAATCGAGAAAATGAAGGAAGTCGAAGAAAAGGATCGTATACGCAACTGGCAACCGCCGTTGCGCGGCGAGGAAATTATGCGGTTGTGCGATCTTGTACCAAGCAAACTTGTAGGAATTCTCAAGAATCGGATAACCGACGCCATTCTGGACGGAAACATTCCCAACGAACATGACGCCGCAAGTGCTTACTTACTGCAAATAAAAGATGATGTAATACGCAAATATCTGGAAGGTTTAGCCTCATCCTAAGAAATATCGCACCGATTCCGATTTTGTGGAAACAATTCTGCCTTAATTTCAGTCTAAACAAGCGATGTTTTTGGGCTGAAAATGAAACTTTGAACTTGTTCCACCGTTTATAAGTCATTGATGGAGATGCCGTTCGATCGAAACCCCCACTAATTGCTCTATGTTCAATCCTGGAGATCGTCTCATGAAGAAGTTTTTTGCCCTTATATCGGCAGCGATTCTATTTCTTACTTCTGTCAGCGCACAGACTCAGACAATTCAGCCCAAGACTATAACGCTCGATCAAGCTCTTGCAATAGCATTTGAACGCAACGTGACAGTTGCCGAGGCAGCAAATGGGATAGACAATGCGAAGGCAGGAGTGATGGCTGCATACGGATCATATGCGCCAAGAGTGATCCCCTACGGGTACTTCAACCGGAAAGGGAATAATACACCTGCCACCGTTCAGACATTTGGAAATCAGTTCTTGACGATTCCGGCTCAGAGTCAGTATCTGAACCAATACTCCCTTGGTGTTTCGGCGAGCTACACCTTGTTTGATGGCTTCAACCGGGAATCCAATTTCAGTTCAGCACGAGCCGGGCAAACACAGGCAGAACAAGGGTATGATCGAACGAGGCAGTCGATCGCCAACGCGGTCATGAGCGCCTATCTTGCCGTGATTCTCAATGAACAACAAGTGAAAGTTCTTCAAGAGAATCTCACAAACGAAAAGAATCGTTTGGATCGCATCACAGAGCAGAACCGTTTGGGTGCTGTTGCGATTGGGGATGTCTACCGTCAGCAGTCCGTCGAGGCACAATCCGAGTACAATCTCATTAACGGACAAAATCTCTATGACAAGTCGAAAGCGGATCTGCTGAATTTGCTGGCGCTGGATGTCAATCAGGAGTATGTCATTGCTGACGCCACAATAGTCACACAAATTAAACAGGTAGAAACGGATCCGAGTGTGCAGACTCTGGGTGCTTTTGAAGATCTGCTCAAAAGAGCACTGGTATCCCGTCCTGATTACGCATCCGTTGAAGAGGGTGTTAATTTGGCAGATCTTGGAATTACGGCGGCTTGGAGTGGCTATTATCCGAGCCTGAGCGTGAATGGAAGCCTTTCTTCGACGAATGAGGAATGGCCAATAGCCTCACAATGGAGCAATCGTGCAACGAGTGTCGGGCTGACGCTCAGTTGGCAAATGCCTGAGTTCTTCGGAGCCGTCCAACGCATTCAAGTTGCAAATATCGCAAAGAGGAATGCTGTGCTCCAGTTGCAGCAAAAAGAGCGCGACATCAGCGTAGAACTTAAGAAAGCCCTACTGGATCTGGACGCTGCCCGGAAACAATATGTGGCAAGTCAAAAAAGCCAAATTGCTGCTGAACAAGATCGTAAGACCGCGGAAGCAAAGTATAATCTTGGTTCCGGGACCCTTCTGGACCTTCAGGTTGCCGATGCAACGTATTTGACAGCACAACTTACCACTCTTTCGAACGCATACAGCTATTTCACGTTCAAGAAGAACTTTGACCTCGTGATCGGTGAAAAGAAATACTAATACAACCAGACAATTCGTTCAACCATAGAGATTCTTAGTAAGGGAGCAAGGAACAATGGCAAACGGCAACGGAAAGAAATCAAAGAAGAAGATTATCATTTTCTCGATCATCGGTGTGGTGCTCATCGGACTCGCCGCCCTTGTATTCCTGGGGAGCAAGCGTGAAACGATCGTCACCGTCCAGACTGAGAAGACGGTTAAAAGGAACATCACTCAAATTGTTTCTGCGACCGGAAAAATTCAGCCTGAAACACAAGTCAAGATCAACGCCGAAGTGAGCGGGGAAATCATCAATCTTCCCGTGCAGGAAGGTCAAACTGTGCAGAAGGGCCAATTGCTCGTGAAGATCAAGCCGGACGCTTACAAGGCACAGCTTGAACAGTCTGAAGCGAGCCTCAAAATGAGCGAAGCGATGTTGACGAAGGCTGATGCAGATTTCAAGCGTGTCAAAGGACTCTTTGCGAAACAACTTGCTTCCGATGCCGATATGGATGCTGCCCGGGCGGCGCAGGAGAACGCAAAAGCGTCATATGATCAGGCGTTCTCTGCCGTGAATCAAACACGCGATACCTATGCTAAGACGACTATCTACTCGCCGATGGATGGAATCGTCAGTCAGTTGATTTCTGAACTCGCCGAACGCGTCAGCGGAAGCACGTTCACCCTCGGCACGCAGATTATGACTATTGCCGATCTCTCAAAGATGGAAGCTCGAGTCGATGTCGGTGAGAACGATATCGTCATGGTCGGTATCGGAGATACCACGCGCATCCAGGTGGATGCTTTTCCAAATCAAACGTTCGTGGGTACGGTTTCGCGTATTGCAAATACCGCAACAACGACGGGAGCCGGTAGCCAGTCAGAAGTCACCACCTTTGAAGTAAGAGTGTCGATCCTTGGTGCAGACACCATCCAGTTCCGACCGGGTATGTCCATGAATGCCGATATTGAAACGGAGATGCACACGAACGTACTCGCGGTCCCGATTCAGTCTGTCACCGTGAGAATGCCCAAGGTGGAGAAGAAAGAAGAAGCGCCGAAAGAGGGTGAAGCACAGTTGAGCACGGGCAAGAGCAAGATAAAGGAAAAAGAAGGGGATAAACTTGCTGAAATTGTATTTGTCATTTCTGAAGGGAAAGTGAAGGCGGTCAAGGTCAAGCGTGGAATCAGCAATGATGCCTATGTAGAAATTACGGAAGGAATCAAAGAAGGAGATGAAGTAGTCTCTGGCCCGTTCAAAGCGATCAACAAGGACCTTGAGGACGGTTCCCTCGTAAAGATCGACAACAAAAAAACACCCGCAACGGGAACAATCGCTGAAAAAGGAAGCTAGTCGGTCGGCAATTTCATGAGATTTATCGCAGCACTATGTATCTACCCATGCATACTCTTTGCACAATCCGTTGATGAAGGGAAGATGGAATTTCAACGAGGACATATCAGTCGTGCCAAGGAGATTTTCGAAACTGTCCTCAAGTCGGAAGACAACAATGCGGAGGCACATTACCAGTTGGGACTCATTGAGTTGCGAAGGGAATACAGGAACGAAGACGAGGCGGTCGATAACATGGAAAAGGCCGTCGAATTGGTACCACTAAATGCTGACTACCAATACGGCTATGGCGCAGCTGTTGGAATGAAAGCTCAGAATTCAGGTGTGTTGAAGCAAGCTTTTCTTGCGCCAAAAGTTAAACGTGCGTTCTTGAGAGCTGTCGAATTGAATCCAAAGCACGTTCACGCAAGAATCGGACTCGCCCAGTATTACGTGAAGGCGCCGTCGATCATGGGTGGAGATGAGGAAAAAGGTTGGCAGGAACTCGATACCGCGATTGCACTCGATGAATATCAGGGGCGCGTTGCGAAGGCAGGACTTCTCATGAGCGAAAAGAAGTTCGATAACGCTGAGCAGGAGTTGAAAATGCTGACCTCGAGATTTCCCCGCGACTGGAGAAGCTGGAATTCGCTCAGTAATTTCTACATCCGACAGAATCGCGGTGATGGTGGCATCGCCGCTGCAAACCAATTTGTCGCGTTGCGGCCAGATACCGCAGAATCGTTCAAGAGTCTTGGTCAGGCCCAGCTCCAGAAAGGGGACTATGATGCAGCGCTCGGAAGTCTCAAGAAAGCGCTCGCGTTGGACAAGGATTATCTCACGGCTGTGTATCTGCTTGGAAAAACGTATCAGGCGAAGGGGATGAAGAACGAGGCACGCGAATCGTACCTGCGCACTCTCGAACTGAATCCTTGGAAGAGTCTCCGCAAGGAAGTGGAAAAGAATCTGAAGGATTTATCATCATAGCTTAAAGGAATCCGATATGTCTGTAATCAAACTTAGCACGATCACGAAGATGTACCAAATGGGCACTGAAGAAGTCCACGCGTTGCGCGGCGTAAGCCTGGAAATTGGCAAGAATGAATACGTCGCGATCATGGGGCCTTCAGGTTCCGGCAAATCAACGTTGATGAACATCATTGGGTGCCTGGATACGCCTACCGCCGGCTTGTATGAGTTGAATGGCCTGAACGTAAGCGACATGAACGACAATCAGCTCGCAAAGGTGCGGAACAAGGAAATTGGATTTGTATTCCAGACGTTCAACCTACTCGCACGTTCGGATGTTCTGCATAATGTTGAATTGCCGCTGATCTACGGTGGCATCGGTTCGACAGAACGAAAGAAAATGGCGAAGGAAGCCCTGCAACGGGTTGGGTTAGGCGACCGTATGACCCACAAGCCGAATGAGCTCTCAGGTGGTCAACGGCAGCGGGTTGCTGTTGCACGCGCGCTTGTCACGCGTCCTTCTATCCTTCTCGCTGACGAGCCAACAGGTAACCTCGATAGCAAAACGGGTGAGGAGATTATGGGGTTGTTTGAAGACCTCCATCGGGAGGGGAACACAATCATCCTGGTCACGCACGAGGCGGATATTGCGGCGCATGCCCACCGTGTCGTGCGAATTCACGACGGCAAGATCGAGTCTGACCAACCGTCAAAGGACCGAAAAGTGATTCTCACCCCAACGTCGCAGACGGCCTAGTCATGAGACACTACTTCATCGAGTTCAAAGAAGGACTCGGGTTTTCGTTCCGGGCGATTCGTGCGAACAAAATGCGTTCGGCGCTCACCACGCTCGGCATTGTCATTGGTATCGTCTCTGTGACACTGATGGGGACTGCCATTGAAGGTCTGAACGGGGCATTTAACGCGAGTATCGCAAAACTTGGTGCAGATGTTCTCTACGTTCAAAAATTTCCGTGGGGAGGCGGTCAGGACTGGTGGATGCTCAGGAACCGGCCGGACCTTACATTTCAGAATGCAAAAGCTGTCGCTCGCGATGTTACCATTGCAGATAAAGTCACGGTGGTGACCGGTACGCAGGCGACAGTCAAATATGGACAGAAATATGTCGAAGGCGTGATCATCATTGGCACAGACAATCAGTTTCTGGAGACTGTCGGAAGCGATCTTGCGCTCGGCAGATTCCTCACGCAACAGGAATCGGATGGAGGCAGGCCGGTTTGTGTGCTCGGATCCGAGGTTGCCTCAAGTCTATTCCCAAACGAAAACCCTCTCGGCAAAACCGTAAAACTGGGCAACTTTACATATCGAGCGATCGGCGTGGTTGAAAAGCAGGGGAGTCTGCTCGGAGTGGAAAGTCTTGATAACCGCGTCTATGTGCCGGCACTCCGCTTCTTTGGTGAGTTCACCAACCGACGCCATTCAAATATTCAGATATGGGTCAAAGCTCCCAGCAAAACGATGCTTGACGATACAAAGGAAGAATTGCGTGGAATATTGCGTAAGACGCGGCACCTGGCGCCGAGAGACCCCGATAATTTTGCGATCAACCAGCAAGAAATCCTAATCCAAACATTTAACACCATTGGCGGTGTTATTGCTGCTGTCGGTCTTTTTATTACCGGGCTGTCGCTCTTTGTGGGCGGCATTGGCATCATGAATATCATGTTCGTTTCTGTTACGGAACGAACGAAAGAGATCGGGCTCCGCAAAGCGGTTGGCGCCCCTCGTCGAACTATCTTGATGCAATTCCTCATTGAGGCGGCCGCCTTGTGTCTGATGGGGGGATTCATCGGTCTGGCAATTGCTTATCCTTTGAGTCTCATTATCGATACGGTCTTGCCCACATCCATGCCATTGAGTGTGGTATTCATAGCCATTCTCATCTCATTATTGGTCGGTGTCATTTCCGGATTCTTGCCCGCGTTTCGTGCTTCACGAATGGATCCGGTCGATGCGTTGCGGTATGAATAACAGCCTTGCAGTAAAATACACGGAAAAGGAAACACGCTGTAATGAACCTCGGTGAAATTATTGGAATTGCTCTGTTCGCAATTCGGTCGAACAGACTCCGGTCCATTCTGACGTTGCTCGGTGTGGTGGTCGGTGTGTTCTCGATCATCGCTGTCATGACTGCTGTACAAGTGTTGCAGAGCAGCATCGAAAATGGTCTCAGCGGCCTTGGCTCCAACACTTTCCAGATACAGCGCATGCCCAACTTTGGCAACCACAAAGAATGGCATGCCGCACAGCTGCGCAAAAAAATTACAATCGACCAGGCGCAAAGATTTGTACAAAGGGCGAGACTTGCTCAGTACATTGGCATAGAGAGCTCAACCTGGGGCTTGGTTGTTAAAGCGGGCGGCTACAAGACAAATCCCAACATCGGGGTCATTGCAGAGAATGTGGAAGGGCTGTACACGAATAACTGGACAATGAATGCAGGAAGGCCGTTTAATCAAGGTGACATTGAAACGGCGCAAAAAGTTGTTATCCTGGGTGCAGAAGTTGCGAAGAAGATATTTCCAAACGGAGGTGCGATTGGATCTGATGTGCGTGTCGGCAGTTTTCGTTATCAAGTGATCGGGCTCTTCGAGGCACAAGGGTCGGCGCTCGGCGGAAATAATGATAACTTTGTGGTGATCCCGTTAACGACTTTTCTGGAGCAATATGGACGCAACAGGGATCTCCACATTATGGTGAAATCCAAATCACCGGAATTGTTCAACGATGCGCTTGACGAAGCACGCTATGTCATGAGAACGATTCGCAACGTTGATCCGGGAAGAGAGGATGATTTTGAGATATTTTCCAATGATTCTCTTATCGCTACCTTCAATGATTTTACGCTGTACGTCAAGCTTGGCGTTGGATTCATTAGTTTCATAGCTCTCCTGGCGGCAGGCGTTGGTATCATGAACATCATGCTGGTTTCTGTGACCGAACGAACACGTGAAATTGGAATTCGCAAAGCAGTTGGAGCACGGAAGGGAAGCATCCTGAGTCAATTCGTGGCGGAGGCCATCGTGCTGTGTCAGATAGGCGGCATCGTGGGAATCGGTCTTGGAATCCTTGCGGGCAACCTGGTTGCCGTGGCTTTCAACGTCCCGGCTGTATTTCCTGTGAATTGGGCGTTGATCGGGTTTTTCCTGTGCTCGTTCATCGGGGTAGCATTCGGTGTTTATCCTGCGTGGAAGGCCGCGAATCTCGATCCTATCGATTCCCTCCGATACGAATAGGAACCTCCTTTCGACTGGGCTTTGATCGGATTTGCGTGTTGCTCGGTCATCGGTATTGCATTTGGAGTCTATCCCGCCTGGAAGGCAGCAAGCCTCGATCCGATTGTAGCGCTCAGATTCGAATAGGCACACAACTCAATCGTTACCTGCAATCCACCCCGAAATTGCAGGGTGGAGCGGATCGTCAGTTCCGAGACATCAAATTCCGAACTCAACAATCCGCATTCCCCATTCTTCACGCCTTCATCCGCTTTCCTTTTTCCTCTTCTGAAAAGATCCAACCTGCGATTTTTCCAGGGTCGATTTCTTCGAAATTCTCCCAATACAGTCTCGTGCGGAAATGACGTGAAGAAGTGTCCCTGGTACCAGTCTCTTCCGCATCCTTCACAATTGCAGCGAATCTGGATTTCCAGCGAAGCATGTTTTCGACCCGGAGGTCGACCCACCCGTCGTGTACCCACGCCCGCATCGTAGTCTCAGTTATCGGGAGTTCGTTTTC
>JADGQA010000106.1 GCA_017882185.1 Bacteroidota bacterium | reverse complement strand
CGGATTGAGCCAAAGCAGGCCCTTATCATCTCTGTATGATTGAAGGGCGAGTGTGTCATCGAGTGTCGGGCTGAAATAGGGCGGGCTCGCGTCGAACCAGCCTGCCCACGTCACTCCAATCGGAATCTGTACTTTTGCTCCTTCGAAGTCATCGATGTAGGCCATTCCGCTGCCGTTATCACCCTGAATCGAACTCTTTCTCGTGTTGGGATCCGGAAGCATATATGCCGCTTCGCCATGCAGCGTAAACTGTGATGAAGCGTTGGTGCTGACACCAGGAAGCCAATTGAGCGCGCGAGTGAGAACATCGAGGTCCAATTGGGTTCCGCCATCGACACCCATAATCGTGTTGCTGATTGGTTCCTCACCCAGTCGGACCTTGTCACTGAGCGATTGTTGATTCAAATTCATGATTGTAAAACCAAGCGTCGAATTCTTGCCAACATCAAGGTCTCCACGGGCACCGATTAGCGTTTTCGATGCCAGCTGAAAGAGGTCGTTTGCTTCGTATTTTATCTGGAGGTTGGTTCCCGGTGTCAAAAGGGACTGATTCTTAATCACAACCTGACCTGAGATGTAATCAACCGTGTAGTCTACATTCGGGATGGCCTTTTGATTATTCGCATAGACCTCGACGCTGTTCTCCACGATATTGTAACCTACATTGTAGGTAGATGCCACCGAAGGCGTAAAATTCCCCGCGATTTCAAATTTGTTCCTCGAACTATTGATCGCACCTGTGTACGTCGTATCATACAATGCATCGAACGAAAATGAATCTGCTGCCGCCGTAGCTTCTTGGGCGTTGTTATTCATAAGCGGAAGCAGAAGTTGTTCAATGCTCGCGGTGCTGAATGGTTCGATGGTTGGAAAGATCAATTCTCCCCGGCTCTCATCAATTGTAATACCAGGCAGATAGTCGAATTTGCCGTCGGACCCCGACGAACCCTGGTCTGTATATCGATCCAAACCAAACATCTGAAGTAAGTTGATATTGTTTAGTACGGTTTGCAGAGGCGTTTGCCCAGAGACATCGAATTGAATGTGGAGATCAAATCCTTCTTTTTTTATTCCTCTCCCACCAAGGAGATATCGGTTCTTGAGCATCAACGGCCAAGCGGCTGTGAATGATGGATCAAGATATTCCGGTTTGATCAATTTCATCACAAGACGCAGTGTGTCCGTGGTTTGTGATCCGAAATTTCCGATACGTTCCGTTTTCTTTGGATCAGCCCGGTCCGGAATCGCATATGCCACTGCAATTGCCTGATTCGGCTGTACGGCTACATTCAGTGAGACAATGCCGGCATATGGGTTCACTACATAATCGGCATTCGCTCCTTGTTGTAGTTGAATGAATTTTCCCACCGAGACCTGTCCCGGAATGGCATTGTAAGACAACTTCTGATTTCGTACGGAAGAATCCTGATTTGCTTTGACGTTCGACGCATCAATAAATGCTACAGCATCACGTTCTCCCTGCTGATACGTGACACTCGTCTTCGTAACCCACACCTCAATATCGCGGATCTGCAGATTCGCATCCGGATCAGCCGGAATATCGAGAAATACCTTCTTGTATTCATCGATGTACGAAGCATCGACAAAGTAATGGTCTTTCGAATACTCGGTAGCTCGAATCGCAAAGGGAGTTGGCCTTGCGCCACCGCTTACGGACAATTCTTTTATTTCACCCTTCTTCTGAGACGCGATTGTTGTGAGTCTCAATGGCCCAAACTGAAATCCTGCTTTTATTCCAAACAGGGCCTGGCTGCTCGAAATAAACGACGACGAAAGAGGCAACGACACGTTCCCCGCCTCTATGCTTTGGATCATCTCATCTTCATAACCGGTATATTTCACCCTCAACTGGTTTTCATATTCGAATGTGCGTTTCGTATCCCAGTCCGCATTGATCTTCAATTTGTCGCCGATCTCGCCTGCCACCGTCACCTGAACATCCTGCTTAAACTCTGGTTCGCTTCGGCTCTGCGAAAGAGGATCGCTTGCAATGAGGTCATTCTTGGTATTGCGGAATCCTGCAGTCACATCCACTCCGCCATTGATATGCAGATTTATGATATTGGGACCAAAGATGCTGAAAATAGGATTCTTGGGAATTGGAATCTGAATGTTCGTGACTTTGCCGAACAATTCACCCAAACCGGTCTTCTTCTCACCCTCAAGTGTGTAGGCCTGTGCCAGGGTTTCCCAGTTTGAACGAATCGTGCGCTGGAGACGCAGTTTGGCATATTCCTTGAATGGAATATCCAGCGGAATTTTCGTGTCCCAGTTCCCAAAGGTTCTTCGTACGTGGTAAACCCATTTTGTCGAATCCAGCACGTCTCGGTATTTCATCTGTGCGGGTTCTGAAAGGTACAGAGGGTCGGTTTTTGGTCTGAGGGGATTGACCGTCCGTGGATCCGTTCTGACTGCCGTAAACTGTTCCATGCGTGCAGATGAATCGCGAGGAAGCGAGCGAATTGCCGCCAACTCGTTGAACGTAGTGTCAATTCCGCCGTTCGCTTTTTCCTCAGCTTGTTGTTCCAATACTATTCGGGCCCGTCTGGAAAGTTTCCCCTTGGGTTGTTGTTGTGTCGTGTCAATGAGGGTAAAAGAAAAGGAATGTGCAGGGGTGGTGAAAGCAATCCCAAATGGAGAGGCACTCACGCTATTTGCCCATAGCACAAAAACCGCGGCAGCCAGAAACAGAGCCGCCGGGATCCTGCAGGACCTAAGATAGTTTTTTCTAATGCTCAACAGCTCAGCCTCGCTACTTACGATCCAGAATTCTGATTTTGGAATTGCCGGAGCAGCACTGAAGCCCGTGACTTACAACAGCTTCAGATGGTAGCGAAGAATTCGATATGGCTCCGCCGAAGGTTTGTAGGTGAGACTGCCGATGTTCTCGACAAAGCAGATGGATCAGCGACGAATCCGGTATTCTGTAAAGGATTGTGCTTCGTCACGACTCGACAAATGAGGATGGATGGTGCGTTTGTGTTCATTCCTATTCCCGAAAAAACTTAGTGAAAATCGACTACAATATCAAGTTGCCGCATGGTTATCACTAGAGACTAGCAACATAATCGCGCAGATACTTGATCGTTCTGTCAAATTCCTGTTCCATTTCTGCGATGAGGGAATCTGGAACTGCGGTCACTTTCTTCCTTGCGAGTGTTTCCACCTTCTCAAAAAGACGTGAAAGCTTTTTTGCTCCCAAATTCAAGCTTCCCCCCTTAAGTTTATGCGCAAATTGCTCAATACTATTTGCATCCTTTGCCCCCAGGGCATTCTTCAAGGTCTGGAAATTTACAGGAGCCTCATCGAAAAATATCGCAACCAGTTCTTTCACGAACGAACGTTCTGTCTCTTGTTCCAGCTCGTTAAGGCGCGACCGAATGTCAGTATCGGTCGATTCGAATGTGCGTTTCTCCGGCATTGTACTATTGTCCGGCGCAATCTTCCCATGTCCAACCCACTTCCGAATCATCGATGCGACCTGTTCTGAAACAAACGGTTTGCTCAAATAGTCATCCATACCAGCCTGGAGGCATTTTTCTTTGTCCCCTGCTAACGCGAACGCCGTCATCGCCACGATCTTTGGACCTGTGTTCATTCCGTATCTCTGTCGGATCTTCTGAGTGGCCTCAAGTCCGTCCATTTCCGGCATCTGAACATCCATGAAGACGAGATCGCACGATGCGTGTTCGAGCGAGCTCAACACCTCCAATCCCGTGCCGACGATGGTCGGCTCATAGCCCATCGATCGCAACATGCGTTGAATGAGTTTCTGATTGATGAGGTTATCCTCGGCAACAATAATAGAGACCGGAATCTCCGCTGAGAGTTTTTGTGTCGCCTTGGGAAAATCTTGCGTGACGTTGTTCACGGCTCGCTGTTTTCCTATGACACTTTTCAACAGAGACTGAAACTGCGAAATCTTCAGCGGTTTCATTGCAGTAGCTGCAAAAAGGTCGCGATTGTCCCTGATGCGAGGATTGCTCAAGTCCCAAGAGCTGAGGAGGATAATCGGGATTTGTGAAGACTGGCTAAGCTCTCGAGTTTCCATCGCTAGTTGGACACCATCTTTCTCCGGCATCTGCATGTCATAGATTGCCAGATCAAAGTGATCACCCCTTTTGAGCGACTCAAGAGCCTCTTTCGGTGAGCCAACTGCGTAAGGGATCATTGCCCATTGCTTGCACTCCGCCGAAAGTATCTGAAGATTTGTCGAACTATCATCAACGATCAGAACGCGTTTTCCTTCCAGCTCAGTGGATCTCTCCTGCGCCTGGAGTCTCGACTGGTCACCCAAAGCAGCGGCGTGTATGGTAAAATAGAATTTTGAGCCTTTTCCCTCTGCGCTTTCGACATCAATTCGACCTCCCATGAGACTGACAAGTCGTGAACAAATTACCAATCCAAGGCCAGCGCCGCCATACTTTCTTGTGGCTGATGAGTCCGCCTGCGTGAAGGCTTCAAAGATCAATTCGAGCTTATCCTTGGGAATCCCAATGCCGGTGTCCTTTACCGAAACGCTCAGATCGAAATCGCCATCGATCTGTTGCTCCGTGTGGACAGACAAGAAGATTTCACCATTTTGTGTAAATTTGATCGCATTGTTGATCAGGTTCACCAGAATCTGACGAAGTCTTGCCACATCCCCCATGATTCGTTGAGGAACGTTGGCGTCAATCACATAGAGTAATTCATTTCCCTGTTCGTGCGCTTTCTGGGAAACCAGGTCAAGAGCCTCTTCAATGCAGGCTCGGAGATCGACAGGCTGAAGATCCAGTTCCAACTTGCCGGACTCTATCTTCGAGAAATCAAGAATATCATTTATAATATTGAGGAGTGATTCGCCGCTCGACCTGATGGTATCAACGTATTCCCGCTGATCTTTCTTCAATTCGCCACTGAGGAGAAGGTCCGTCATTCCCAAAATTGCAGTCATGGGCGTTCTAACTTCATGACTCATGTTCGCGAGGAATGAATTCTTCACCTTGTTGGCCGACCCGGCGAGCTCTCTATTCATAGTCAGCTCATCCATAATAATAGAGAGATTTCGTCTTGATGCCAGAAGTGCGACCACGTGTCTGCTCAACACTTTGAGTATTTCCTGTTGTCGCCTGGTTAGTTCACGCGGCATCACGTCAAGGATGGAAAGCGTCCCGATCGATTCGTTATCGTCCAGAGTCAGGGGAACACCTGCATAGAATCGGATGTTGGGGCTGGAAACAACCAGAGGATTTTCCTGATATCGTTGATCCTTCAGCGTATCAGAAACGACGTAAATTTCTTTTTGCAGGATTGCTTCTTCACAGAACCAGGATCCACGCGGCACTTCTGACACTGTCAATCCGATCTTCGCCTTGAACCAGACACGATTTTCATCAACAATTGTTATGAGGGCAATAGGAGTCTCACAGATTGACGCAGCAAGGTTCGCAATGTCGTCAAATTGTTGTTCACGTTCGGTGTCAAGGATACGCAGTGCGCGGACGTGTTCAATGCGCTCAGATTCGCTTTGAGAAAAAACTGGGGTCACGTGAGATTCCTATGGTGACAACCGGCTGATGTTCCACGAGTTGCCGTGCCGGACATACGAAATCCTGTCGTGAAGGCGGTTCGGCCTGTTTTGCCAGAATTCGATCCTATTGGGAACGAGTCGATACCCTCCCCAATTACCAGGAAGAGGTACTCCCATATTTCGAAATTGTTGCTTGTATTTTTGAAATTGTGCATTGAGAAAATGTCGACTTTCGATTACTTCGCTCTGTCGTGAAGCCCAGGCCCCAATCCGGCTATTGCGGGGTCGCGAATCAAAATATTCCTGTGATTCCTCGCGTGTCAGCTTCTCGACCGTGCCTTCAATTCGTACCTGTCGTTCAAGTTTCGGCCAATAGAAGAGAAGGGCCGCGCGAGGATTCTCCGCGAGTTGCTTTCCTTTGGTGCTTCCGTAATTCGAGTAGAATGAGAATCCACCACCGTCAACTCCTTTAAGCAGCACCATCCTTGCAGACGGTTTGCCATCTATTGATGCCGTCGCGAGGGTCATAGCGTGAGGTTGCGACACCCTCGCATCGATGACCGCATGAAACCAGGTATTGAATTGATCGAAAGGGTCTGCGCTGATATTCTTTTCCGAGAGGGATCTATTCCCGGATCTACGGGGAGGACTTGAGGAACGTTTTTTCTTCATCTGTAAACATTGTCTTCACGATCCTCAAAGCTTCGGGTCATCAGACAATATCGAAGCGCGAATTTGTTGAACAACTTTTTCCGGCGTATACGGCTTTTGAATGAAGTCTTTCGCTCCAGATAGTATCATATCTTGACGCACCTTAGAATCCATGAAGCCGCTTGATAAAATGACCTTGACCATCGGGTTAATGGTTTTGAGTTGGCGAAGAACCTCCCACCCACCCATGCCGGGAAGTCCCATATCTGATAGAACGAGGGATACTTTTTCTTTTTCACTACGGTAAAGATTTACTGCCTGATTCCCGTCGGTGGCCGTAATGACCCGAAAGCCCTCTGCTTCCAACATCTCTTTGAGCAAATCCAAGAGGAGTTCTTCGTCTTCGACAACAAGGATTGTATGCTGACGATCGATCATGAAAGTGCTTTTCAGAAATGAACTCTGCGTTCCAATATACTCATGCTCCCGCCGAAAGGCAACTTCCAATATCAAGAAGCGGTGTCTGCACGCGATATGTTGCGCTGGGAATAGTATTCCCTCCGATTGAGAGGTCTGGCCTCTCGATATAAATCTTAGTTGAGGGTCGTGCTGCAGATCTCCTCAGCTCTGTTGAGGGCAATGGGCGTGAGTGTCTGGATGTCCACGTCTCGGATTCATGTCGTCGTGCGAGTATTGCACGCGCCTGGTCGGCGATTCCTGTGTTGCCTCCTTGACTCATCGGCTTGTGCACCACTCCTTCTCCATCGGGACTTGTAATACCTCTGCAATCTCAGTATATTTCTTCGAGATGTTCATTCTTTGGCGACACATACTACGCACTCACATAGCACCATTCTTCTTTTCCGTGGTCGTCCTCGTCTTCATTTTTCTGCTCCAGGCACTCATCAAGTTCCTCGACCAGCTTGCAGGCAAGGGCTTAAGTGTGTTCGTCATCGCTGAGTGGTTTGTTCTCAGCCTTTCGTACATCATTGTCCTCGCAATCCCCATGGGGGTCCTTGTCGCCACTTTAATGGCATTTGGCAATCTGGCCGCAACGAACGAAATCACAGCAATACGCGCCACAGGAGTAAGTCTTTACAGCATGATGATACCTCCACTTCTTGCCTCTATCGTTCTGTGCGTGGTTCTCATTCTGTTCAACAACGAAGTACTTCCAGATTCGAATCATAGGCTCAAAGTTCTTACACAGGATATTTATCGCAAGAAGCCGACGTTAACGATCGTTCCGGGACTATTTTCACAGGACATTCCCGGATACAGCATCCTCGTGCGGAAGACCTTCGAGCATTCCAATGATCTTGAGGGAGTCACGATTTTCGATAATACCCAGAACACCCAGAATACGACGGTCACGGCTGAACGAGGAACCATTTCGTTCTCTCCGGATTATCGGAAACTTATTATGGATCTTTCCAACGGCGAAATCCACGAAGTGAATGCCGTCAATTTCAAGGAATACCGGAAGATTCGGTTTTTGAAACACAGAATCGCAATGGATGCACAGGGGTACGAGTTCCAGCGCTCGCAGGAGTCTTCTGTTGGACGAAGTGACCGCGAAATGAGCGCAGCGGATATGCGCGGTGTCGTCGATAGCCTGAGCAAGGAGCAGTCGAAATCCTGGACCCGCATAACTCAACTCATCAAGGAGGATATCAACACCATTTTCTCATCTTCCAGACGCCTCCCCCAACCTTATCAGACAACAACAGATCCCATCACCACAGCGGGGTTTAGACTCACCTCTATCCGCACTACCGTTTCCATCGAGCAGGCTCGCATGGAAATGTTCGAGACGCAAAAAAGGGAATACGAAGTTGAAATCTACAAGAAGTATGCAATTCCATTGGCCTGTATTGTCTTTGTATTTGTGGGCGCCCCCCTCGGAATTATCGCTCGCAGGGGATCTTTTGGCGTGAGTGCGAGCGTCAGTCTCGGCTTTTTCCTTTTCTATTGGGCTTGCCTGTTACAGGGTGAACAACTCGCGAATCGCGGCTTCCTGGCACCATGGTTCGGCATGTGGGTCGCGAACATCGTGATTGGTGTTATCGGGATCTATCTCACCTATCGAATTGCGCAGGAGAATCTCGTCTTTGACTGGACGCTCCTGACCCGCTTCATACCGAAACGGTGGCGACCCCGGATGCAGGAGCAATTGTGAAAATCCTTGACCGCTATATCGTTCGTCAATTCATGGTTTCCTTCCTGTTCGGTTTAATTGCTTTTCTGCTGATCTTCGTCCTTGTCGATGCCATGGAGCATCTCGACGACTTCATTGATGCACATGCACCATTGAAGATCGTTGTCGATTACTACATCGCATTCATGCCGGAGATCATCAAACTCATGACTCCCGTCGCCGTCCTTCTCGGATCTCTTTTCGTTATCGGAAGGTTATCAACAAACAGTGAACTCACCGCCATGAAATCAAGCGGTGTAAGCCTCTATCGAGTACTCAGCCCTTTCCTCGTAGTTGCCTTTCTGATCAGTTTTGCATCTGTCTATCTCAACGGGTGGGTTGTCCCGAGAGCAAATGCAAAGAAGTACAACATCGAACGCACCGTTCTTAATCGAGGGAATGAAATCTCAAGCCGAATGAACATTTTTTTCCAGGAAGGTCCCCGTCGCATTGTGTCAGTTAACTATTTTGATCCTCAAGCAAATGTCGCCTCGCACGTGAGCATCCAGGATTTTGCCGATTCCGACATGACAGTCTTGGTGCGGCGGTTCGACGCCCCCCGAATGAACTGGATTGGTTCAACTTCGACCTCGAACGCAATACCGATTCCTGGCTGGACGCTCGTGAACGGTGCGATGCGTGAATTCGAAGACGGTACGCAGCACATTTCTTTTTTTGACACACTGCGTATCGGCAAACTCAGCCTAACACCAGCCGACATAGAAAAAAAACAACGTAAACCCGATGAAATGGAATACGGCGATCTGAAAGAATTCATACAAAACCAGGAACGAGCGGGGCAGGATGTATCCCGATGGCTGGTCGATTTTCACAGCAAGCTATCCTTTCCGTTTGCGAGTGTCATCATGGTGCTTTTTGGCGTTCCTTTCGCGTCGGCGCGGCCTCGGAGCGGCCTGGCTCTCGGCTTCGGTATCAGCACCGCGGTGACGTTCATATATCTTGCATTTATGAAGGTAAGCCAGGTGATCGGATACAACGGCGACGTGAATCCTTTGTTAACGGCATGGCTCGCAAACCTCATTTTCCTTGCCGCAGGAATCGTCAACATGATCAGAGTGCAAAAGTAGTCTGTCCTGCCATTTTTCTCAGAAACAAAAAACCCCGCGTCCTTCCGGAGCGCGGGGTTTTTTATTGAACCTCAGTTGTGCTGTTATGGCTTCGGAGTCGGAGCAGCCGCCGGTGGCGTCTTCTTCCGGAACATGAAGAATGCGACCACCAGAACGACGACGATGACAAGAATATAGAGCCACAATCGCGATGGACTAACGGCACTTCCCCAATTCGCGACTTGTGATTCAATCTCTTGTCTGTCGGAATCGGTGATGCGTCCGCTGTCAACCAATAACGGAATCCATGTTGGCTTCAGATGTGTGACCCAGAGACTATCATAAAATGATTGGTAGACCTGGAAGGATTCGTCCTTTTTCCCCGCTCCTGCGTCCTTGATTTCTGCACCGATAAAATCGAGGAGATTTGTCTTGAATTCCCCCCCTGAATTGAATTCCTTCACGCCCAGGCCTCGTTCCCGGAATGCAAGGTTCAACCCACGCCAAAACGTCGCATCTGCCTTCTGACCCCATTCATCCAGCAGGGATTGAACCTCTTTGATCTCGTTTGCACCCTTCTTGCCAGGCTCATACAGGCCCTGAAGCTTGGCACCAAACGCTTTCCATTGGGACGCAAACTTTTTCTGTTCATTAATCATTTCCGCAAGGTCCTTGCTCGACAACTGCGTCGTTTGAAGAAACGCGACATTGTCCTGGATTGATTTCTTCATGTTGCTGAAAATACTCTTGCGCTCTAGCCTGCCAGCGAGGCTCTGCTTCTCAACATCCTTCATGGAGGTCACAGATTTGTCGTATTGCATGAACAGGCTGTCCACGAGTGCGAAGATCATTTGATCGCGCTCTTTGATGTTGTTACGCAGCTTGTTGATCACTTTGTTGAGCGAATCTATGATTCCCTTGGTTGAAGCCAACCCTGCAGCTGCACCTTTGACATCCTCACCCATTTTTTGAACTTGCTGCAACAAGTTGGCATTTTCTCCGGTAAGGCTGTCGACTTTGCCAGTGAGTGATCTCACCTGCGCTTCGAGGTCGTTTATTCTGAACAGCTGAGTCTCAATAATGCCGAGTTTTTCCTGGCCCATTTTCAGTTGAGTGCGGACAGTCACGATTTTTCCTTTGTACCCGTCGGGATAGAGGGCCTTATCAAGTAAGGCAACATTATCCGCGAATTCTTTCTCAAGATCATCAATGCGGGAGGAAATATCCACACATTCTTGGACGGTCGATGCCTTCTCGATTGATTTGTTTATGTCAGTCAATTTTTGCTTGAATGTCTGGATGACTTCGTAATCTGATTTTTCCTGAGCCGACGCGCTGGAAACAATGAAGGCAACACAAACCATCAGACTCGTGAACCCAATCATAATCTGTCTCATTTCTTGCCTCCTTCCTTGATACCATCCTTGTCCAACATTTTCGGAGTATCCTTTCCGTTCAACAATTGAATGTGGGGGGGGCGCTGATTGAATGCTGGTGACTCCAGACCTTTCTCGGAGACCAGAATCTTAGTTTGAAGAGTCAACGCTCCTTCTGCCGAGCTAAACACGTAGACGTTCTTGAAGTCCTTCCCCGTAACATAGTAGTATCCCTGGCCATCGCGAATTACCCGAAATGTGCGATCAGCCACTTGAACGGAGTCTCCCGTTTCTTCAAAAAGAAGCGGTTTGGCGTTGAACTTGACGAAGTATCTGGCCGGCTCCTCTTCCTCTGTGGCAATTCCTTTCGAATCGACCTTGTACACACTTTCGAACGGCCAAGCAAATTCAGCCGGTCGAAGCGCCAGTCCGCCGCAACCGGTGAGAACCAACATAATCGGTACAATCAGAATTCCCGGTGAGAACTTCATTGGAATCCCCTTTCTTTAGGTAATGAAATGAGAGTGATTGGTGGTTACAAGAGTATTCGACAGGA
>JADGQA010000328.1 GCA_017882185.1 Bacteroidota bacterium | reverse complement strand
ATCGCTATCTGCACCAACGATTGAGTTTGACCGTTCTAGCGTCTACTCTTGTAATCGTCTGTGTGGCGGATCTTTGGAGAATCGATGTTCAGCCCATGGATCCGAGGCCTCAGACTGAGCAAAAGGATATTTTTACAGCCCCAGATTATGTCCGCTATCTCCAACAAGACACAACGCTCTATCGCGTGCTTCTTTTTGAAAATGGTCAACCTCCTTACGATAACAAGCTGGCATACTGGAAGATCCAGAGCGCCTATGGCTATCAGGGAGCGAAGATGCGCTGGTATCAGGATATGGATGACGTGGCCGGCATTGGTAACCCGCTCGTATGGCAATTGATGGATGTCAAGTATATCATTTCGAATACTCCGGATTCAAGTCAGATGCTCTCGCTCGTGTACAACGGTCCGCAATACAAAGTCTACGCGAACCGCGCATATGTCGCACGGGCGTTTTTTGTCAACAGGTACGAGGTGGTGCCGGGCCTCGACATGCTGCGGAAAATGCAGACGATGTCCTTCGATGTGCGCGATGTTGCGTACCTGACGGAGAATCCGAATCTCAACATCGAGCCTCCCAGAGGCGGAGCAAGCGTTGAATACGTGAAGTACGGTCTGCAGAATCTTGAGCTGAACGTGACGGCTACCGGAAACAATCTGCTCTTTCTGAGTGAATCATTCTATCCCAATGGATGGAAGGCATATCTCGATGGAAGTGAAATTCCCATTTACAGGCTGGACTATCTTTTCCGGGGTGTTGTCGTTCCGGCGGGCACGCACAAGATTGTCATGAGATTTGAGCCCGGCAGTTTCACCGCCGGCAAGAATCTGAGTCTCGGCATGAATGTCCTTTTGCTCGGTGCACTTGTTTTCATGGGATTTGACTACTGGAAGCGAAAGAAAACGCCGGCGATATCTCAGGCTCCGATGAATGAAAAAAAGGCAGCTGAATCTGTGAGCTAAATCGAATTCTATGGGAAAGGAATTCTATAGCCTTGAATCGACCTTATTCCTTTTTGGCTTTGTCCTTTTGACTTGAACTATGTGCGGCATTTGTGGCGTCTTAAATTACGGTAACACGGCAGAAACTGTGGATGCATCGTTGCTTACCAGGATGAGCGACAGTATTGCTCATCGGGGTCCTGACGATTCGGGGACATTCATTGCGCCGAACCGGAAAGTCGGATTCGGATTTCGGCGTCTTTCCATCGTTGATCTCTCGCCGGCGGGCCACCAGCCGATGCAGACTGCCGACGGCGCCGTCACGATCATGCTCAACGGCGAAATCTACAACCACCTTGTTCTTCGCAAAGAATTTGAAGCGAAAGGCTGCCGCTACCGATCCCGCTCGGATACGGAAACTATCCTGTATACCTACCAACAGTATGGCGTCGAGTTTGTGCACAAGCTGCTCGGAATGTTCGCCATTGCAATTTGGGATGAGCAAAAGCAACGACTGATGCTTGTGCGCGATCGCATAGGTATCAAACCGATTTACTACACCATTGCCAATGGCAAATTCATTTTTGGCTCGGAAATCAAAGCCCTCTTGCAGCACCCCGATGTGCATCGGGAGATGGACGAAGAGGCGCTGAGCCACTACCTGACGTTTCTCATTCCACCAGCGCCGTACACGTTGTTCAAGAACATATTCAAGCTTGAGGCCGGGCACAGGCTCGTCGTAGACATGTCAGGGAACATCCGGAAAGAGCAGTACTGGGATCCTGTCGCCATCGGCGATCAGCCTTCGATCGATTTCGAAGGAAGGCCGGTTTCAAAGTCGGCCCTGCTGGATGACCCGGCACTTTTGACGGAGGAGTCATGCATCCGGACGATTCGGACATTGTTGAAGCAATCGATCAAAGACCGGATGATGAGCGACGTGCCGTTTGGTGTGTTCCTGAGCGGCGGCATTGACTCCAGCACAAATGTTGCATTGATGGCGGAGCTTATGGACCGACCTGTTGACACGTTTTCCGTTGGCGTGAAGGATTTGGAGAAATACAACGAACTCGGCTATGCGCGTCAGATTGCCAAGCAATTCAAAACGAATCATCGTGAAGTGATCATTGACCAGAAAGATGCATTCGAATTCTTGCCGAAACTTATCTACCATCAGGACGAACCGCTCGCCGATCCGGTTTGCATACCTCTCTATTTCGTGTCGAAGCTTGCGCGTGACAACGGAACGATTGTAGTCCAGGTGGGAGAGGGGAGCGATGAACAGTTCGCTGGATATCAGTGGATGTTGAGAGAATTACGGTTTTACAACACACTTTGGCGGATGTATGGGGCTTTGCCGGGATTTGCGAAGAAAGGTTTGTATAAGGGTGCGTCTTGGGGCTTCGAACGGCGACACTCCTATTTCTCACTCGAATACATCCGCAAAGCCGCTGAAGGAAATGAACTATTTTGGGGCGGTGCGATTAACTTCACGGAGACACACAAAAAGTTTCTGCTTGGCAAAAGGCATCACCACTCACAGAATCCTTCAAGCGTTTATGCGGAACAGTGGCATAAAGAGATCCTTCGCAGAGATCCTCGAGCTGACTATTTGAAGAGAATGATCTACCTTGAGTTTAAGCAACGACTCCCCGAGCTTCTGTTGATGAGAGTGGACAAAGTCACTATGGCTACATCAGTCGAAGCGAGAGTACCATTTCTTGACCATCGAATGGTCGAGTACTCCATGAGAATTCCGATGCGAATGAAAATTAAGAACGGCGAGCCGAAATATATTCTGAAAAAGGCTGT
Organism: Bacteroidota bacterium; assembly: GCA_017882185.1. GTDB lineage: Bacteria > Bacteroidota > Ignavibacteria > UBA10030 > UBA10030 > JADGQA01. Next base: position 542 of record JADGQA010000328.1, on the reverse strand, counting down.
GGAAGGCATCATACCCAATAATATCATCTATCGTAAGAAACAGGGTTTTGCCGCCCCAGTTACTGAATGGATACGCAATGAGTGGTCATCATTCACACGAGAACGACTTTTAGGGTCCCAGCTCGTGACGGATGGCATATTGAACCGGGAATTCATTGAGTCGATGATGAAACGGCATTTGACAAGTACGGCCAACAATGGACAATACCTGTGGAATCTCCTCAACCTGACACTCTGGCACCGACAATGGATAGAAGGAAAATCATGGTAGTTGACGGAAAGGATCGGGCGAAACGAGTGTGGAGTCAAACTCCTGCAGGAAGCCTCTTTGCGCGTGATCTCGTTCCCGGAACGAAGGAGTTTTTCGAAGTTACCCGAAAGAAGCGAACCGAATACGAAATGCCTTGGCTTCGCGAAGTTTATGATTTTGGGGGTACTACAAGGAAAAAAGTCCTCGAGATTGGATTTGGGTCGGGTTACGATGCACTCGAGTTTTGCCAAAGCGGTGCGGACTACGTGGGTATCGATATTACTCCTGAGAA
>JADGQA010000105.1 GCA_017882185.1 Bacteroidota bacterium | reverse complement strand
ATAGACAGGTCTGTATGCAAAGTAGTTGTGATCAATTTGATGGTAGTTTGGCTTCGTCGAATCAACCCATACCACCAGTGTCGTTCCAAGGTGGTTCTTACCGCGGAAATAGCAATGATCCACTCGATTGTGTGTTCCATACAATGAAACCCACTTGTAATCGATGCTGGAATCTGAGGGATTGTAGTCCCTGATTGCACTGTTGGTGAGGCGACAAGAATCACTTTCTCCCAATGGGCCGCGAAATTCAACAACGGCTCCCAATGGGCTATAGCCATTCTTGAACAGAAGTCCATCCACCACCAGGTGCCTCCCGGAAATTCTCAGGTTCGACCCGCCTTTGATGATGACACCTCCATACGTCTCCGCACGCAACAGCAACGGCGCCTGAGCAGTGCCGTAACCCTGAAAAACGATGTCCACATTTGACCAAATCCCGTTGGTCATCGTCAACGTGTCGCCGGGGAGCGCCCGTGACAGCGCTGAGGTAATCTGCGAGGATGTCGACACTCGGAACTCTGTGGCCCGAAGCATCGAAAACGCAAAGAACGAAAGCATGACCGTCTTGTTTGGGGAACACATTATTTCACGTCTTTATTTCGACTGAATGATGTCGTATTGCGAGAGGAACGCCATCACTTTGTTTCGGATTTCCGCGTTTTGTTCCTTCGTGAATTTCCCGTGTTTTCCTCCCGGTATCGTCATAAGCTCGTTCGGAACACCAGCTTTGGTCAAAGCCTCTCGCAGTCGAACCGAATGCGAATACGGAACCGTCGGGTCAGCATCACCTTGAATCGAGAGAATTGGCGGCAATCCTGGTCGCACATACGAAAGAGGAGAAACAAGTTTTGCGATTTCAGAACGGTTGGATTGGTTGCCAAGCCATTTGATCGCATACCCTTTTCTGTTGGCCGCCTCCAGTAAGTCACTGACGTCCGTTATCCCGTAGAAACTAACGATGGCGGCAACGCGCATTGGTTCCGATCCAGGAGCGAGGGCGTCAAGCGACGTTCCCATCGGCAACATCCCGGTCATCAGAGCAAGGTGACCGCCGGCAGAGGATCCGCTCACAACGATTCTTTTTGTGTCTGCTTTGATCTCCTTCGCATTCGTGTAAATCCAGCGCAACGCTGCGCGGCAATCCTCGACCGCAGCTGGTGCCAACGCCACAGACGCCAGACGGTAATCGACGTTGACAACAACCCATCCCCTCGCGAGGAATGGGACAATCTGACCTGAGACTGAATCCTTGCTGAGCCTGTTCCAACCACCGCCGTGAATCCACATCAACACGGGCGCCGGCCCTTCTGTGCCTTTTGGGATATAGCAATCCAGCCTATCGTTGATCGTGTCAACCGGACAATAAGCGACATTAAGCCTCACATCATAAAGCCCTTTGAGTTTCTTTTCCCAAGTCGAGTTTTTCGAAAGCTGCGAAAAGCAAACTCCGGTCATTCCGAAGCTGATTAACAGGATGAGAAATCTTCTTTTTGTCATATCATTTCTCGAGGACGAGTTTCGTGGTTTCAGAATGTGCCCCCGCCTGAAGAGTAAGCCAATAGACTCCTGACGAGCATCCAGTCGCATTCCAGTGAATCGAGTGTTTTCCGGGACTGCGTTCACCATCAACTAGTTCGAGTACTTCCCTCCCAAGGCTGTCATAGACTTTCACCGTCACATATTCGCGCCGGTTCAGAATGTATTGGATCGTGGTGGAAGGATTGAATGGATTCGGGAAATTCTGAAGAAGCTGAAAGGTTTCCGGCTTCGCCTTAATTGCTTGAATGTCCTTCACATCCGTCGTGCCGAAAAGCCGCTCCGTGAGTTGTGCTTTGTAGAGAGATGGTGGATTCAATCCTGGAATATTTGTTCCCTCAATATATCCTTGCGGCTGACTGAATGGTCCTGCACCCGTCACAACGCCGGCACATCCTATCGCATAATTTTGTCCTGTGGGCGGTTTCTGAATGATGATTCTACCGGCACCGGTGGTGCAGTTCCACGCAACGGAATGAACCGCCGCCCATCCATGACCAGATCCATAATCTCCCCGATTGTAAAGTCCCAGGACATAACTGCTCGGGGATACATTCGTGTTTATATCCGCGAAATTGTCATACAACATTCCTTGCGACCATAATCGATGGCCTTCACTTGAGTTGTAAGACCCTTCGGAAATACAATTATAGAAAACAATCCCAGAAACGGAACTCGTCCCATTTGAAACACACGCATGTCGTGCATAACGAGCATAACAGTTACTGAAAAGGATCAACTGCGAACCAACATAGGTATTGAAATTATACCTTCTTTCTCCTGTAATAATACTGATCGGATCGATGGCTGTGCAGGAATCAATCGTTACTCTCGTTGCGATCGAGGTTTTGAATCCCGATTGCACAAAATGAAGCGTGGTGCAATGCTTCACCCACGCATCTTCAATTTTTCCAAGCCAAATTGCGTCCTGAGCATGATGTCCTTCGTCGCCGTCAGCAGTTGATGCCTGGCTATAGGGATTCATGATATCGATACGAAGGTTCTCAATTCCAATGTTTGTAAGGATGCCATTGCGATTCGTTTTGTAGATGTAGCACTGGGAAAGCGAACGAACCAGGGTTGTAAACACCGGAGCGTCAATTGTGATCGTTGTTCCATTAATTGATGTGATGAATCTATTGTAGAGTATAGGGAGCGTTTGACCTGCCCAATAGGAAGTAGTTCCCGTATCGTTTGGAACGCCTCCGAAATCTACCTCGCGCAACCAAGCCGTAGTCTTGGGATGTACAATAACAATGTTGTCACCGACTGCAAACAGGCTTGCATTTGCTATCTGAAAAATTCTATCTCCAACGTGAACGGAATCGGAAATGATATTCACATTCGACGTCAAGGAACCAGACCATGCTGAACTGTTTGATCCGCTCGTGCCCCCTCCCGCGATCATGACCGTGGGCTGACTTGTGCTGTCACCTGTTGCATAAATAATGGTATTGGTCGCTGAATCGCTCCCCTCTCCCACACCGCGTAAAACTACTCCTGAGGCATTCAGGCGCAATGTTCCGGAGACTGCGTATTTGCCTGCCTTCACAAGTAATGCACCCCGAAAACCATTCACATCAAGTGAACGGGATGCAACCCGGTTGATGGCAGTCTGAATATTTGTGGTATTATCTCCGACAATGGGACTCACAGAATCCACTACGGCGATTGTGGGAATCGGAACACTGCTGTTCCTATAACCGGCATAGCTGAAATCCGGGATTCTATTTCCCATCGAATCTGCCACATAGAGCAATTTCCCATCTGCGCCGGTGAAAGCGATATTCGACTGCCACGCCGTCTGCGCTTGCGCGACTTCAAAAACGATTGCAGCAAGACAATAAAGCCACCTCGTGCAAATTATGTGCTCGCCGACTTTCCTCATCGTAATTCAATTTACGTATAAGAGATTTACATTGTCCGATCGGCGTTTGTCGTTTTCAATATCTGCACACGCCTCCTTGTATTTCGAATCGCCATAGTGGGCTGCCGCTTGTTTCAGCACAACATATGCATCATCCATCGAATAGGGCAGGATTTGTTTGTACTCCCATTCCTTCTTACCCAACATATACGGCAATGCCCAATCAAGAGCCTTGCGGATGCTCCGGCCATCCTCGGTTCGATAACCCCATAAATCCAAACCTACAGTTTTGCCCAGCGCGGCAAGATGCATGAAAGCATCCAAATTGAATGTGGTGTAACCAAGCGCTTTGGTACGTGCAAGTTCTTTCGGCATTCGACCGTCGGGTTCGATTTGTGTACTGATACGTTTCGTTTTTGCTTCGTTCAACGTTGTGATAGCTAAGTCGCGTTTCCCAAGGAAGAGGGCGATCGAAGTAAACTGTACGTCGAACCAGACTCCGTGGTTGTTCAATGCATTTGATTCGTGCTTGGCCACAGGACTGGATTGAAGCCAATCCAAATACTTGCCAAACCACTTCTTCATGCCCGCCTGATCGTCAGCAGTCCATGCTTTTGAAGCATTCAGAATGCCGATCGCATCGACGACGTCTGCGTACCACCGGGCTTCGATAAGGCCCGCACCACGGCCTTCATTCACACCTTTGATGGCCTGGGCATAATTCAAATTTGGGTTCATCCTGGTTTCAGGATTCAGAAACCAAACTCTGAGAAAGGAAGTCGCTTTCTTGGCATAGTTCTCGTCGTCGGTAAAATAGAAAGCAAGCGCCAGTTTTCTGACGGAATTCGCCATCTCCGTCATGTGGGCGTGGTCCTGGAGTTTCCTCGCCTCAGGGTTTACTTCACCATCGCGACGAATGTAAGGCAACCCGTTCGGCGTATCAGGATTGGGCCAATGATACGGTGCGAGGCTCAGGTAGTCGTGCTTGTCACCGCTGGGTGGAGTCTGATCCTTCGTCGTGACAGACGGGGGAGTCACGTTGAGTAGTTTGTTCGCCTCTTTTTTCAGTCTCGTGAATGCCGGAAGATAAACCCTGTTTCTTGACGCGATACCTTCCCTCGCTTTCGTCAACATTGACGGATCAAGCAGAAAGACGCTTCCTTCCGTCTGCGCAATGGCCGACTCTGTGAACAGAACAAGCACAGCAATGAAGAGCAGAAATTTGTTTCGATCGCTTATCATGATGTTTGCGGTTCCAGTAAGGGAAAAAGGTGGGGCTGAAGGTTGTCCCTCAGCCCCTCATGAGCATCACTTCAGCAGAATCATTTTTCGAACTTGCGTAAACCATTGACCGGCTTTACTCGTTGACTGAGCCGACATGCGGAAGAAATACACGCCGCTGGCAACCTGATTGTTGTTATTGGATTGGCTATTCCAGGTTATGCGATGGTATCCTGCCTCCTGTACACCATCGACCAGGTTCGCAACCTCCTGACCCAATACTGAATAGACCTTCAACTCAACCTTGCTCTGAAACGGCAAACCATAGAGAATAGACGTTGAAGGATTGAAGGGGTTCGGGAAGTTCGCGTGGAGCTCGTAGACTTTCGGGATGGCATTTTCCGAGAACTCCACACCAGTCGTAACGCCGCTGCCGGTTACTGTCACCGTGTCGTGAGTCGAGGCATTGTGGGTAAATGCGATTTTTCCCGTCTGTGTGCCCGCCGATGTGGGGGCGAACGTGATGTAGAATTTCTGCGAACCCGCGACGGCAATCGACCCGGTCGTCGGCGTGACAGTGAAGTTGGTATTCGACGACGTGACCGCGGAAATCTCGAGGCTTGCGGTACCGTTGTTCGTTACCGTGACACTGTCTTTCTTCGTTTGTCCAACGGTCACCGTTCCAAAATTCAAGGATGATGATGAAGCTTCGAAGCTCGGAGTAGTAACAGGAACAGGCGCGTCCAGCGAATTTTCTGTCGTTCCGGTCGCTCGTGCAATCGCGACGTAGAACTTGCTGCCGCTGTTAAGCACAATCGGAGAGACAAACGCATCCGGTGTGATCTGCTTCGGTAGAGCGGTTGTGTCTGAAACAGTCTGTGTTATTCCGTTCCACGTTGCCAGGCTGTCAACGGAATATGCTACTCGAAGGTCTGTGTTTCCGGCTACCACGCCATCATTGGCCCCATAGCCTGGTTTGACGAGATCGAACGTCATACTCGTGGCTCCGCCAATTGCATTGCTATAAGTCACCTGGTAGTAGCGGACAGCAGAGACTTTATCAATTCCGCCAGCAAGGGAACTTGTACCGGTGTTTGCATTTGCACGAACGCACTTCACAATGGCAAGGTGGCCCGTCGAGCTTCCGGATGTTGTCGACCGAAGGTAGAAAGGTCTGTAACCATTGGAATCGCCCACATAGAAGGTCTTCGACGATCCAGCGGTGGACGACATACCCCTTCCAAAGTTTCCGATCACATAACTTGAGTCGGAGGCTCCAGAGACTTGTGCTGACGTTGTGCCTTGATAAGCAAGCATGAAATTCCCCGTCTCAACGATGCCGCTGAGGAAGTTTAAGCCGGAGTTCGCCGCCGGCAGTCCGGTCGATGAACCACCTGCGGTGATAATATTGCTTCCAAGAACGACCTTTCCTGGAGCGGTCTTGTTTATTGTGATGTAATTGAATTCTCCGTTCGTCGAACTGACATAAGGCACGTTCAACCTGCTGACTGTCGTACCGGTAAGTATCAAATTGACCACGCTCAAAGTCGTGCCCGATGTACCGTTTCTGAAATCCAATGTGCCTCCGCTGTTTGTTATGCTACCCGTCAACGTAAGCGTATGGGCAACTCCGGTGCCGCCGGTCGTATTGGTTTGAACCTTGAACAACGCTCCCGTTTTGATCAGGATGTCTCCGTTGACCGTCAGGGCGACGGTCGCGGTTTTAATTGTATAGAGAACTCCCGACACACCTTCACCAACCACCAGATTCGCGATGGTGGCGCTTGTATCGATCGTTACCGTATCAGCATCTGCTATGGTTACCGAATCCAGCGGACCCGGGAGTATTCCCCCGATCCACGTGGCTGAGGCGCTCCATTTTCCTGACACACCGGCAGATTTTATGTGCTGCGCATTTGCATTCGAACCTAATGCGAAAATGATCGCGAACAGCAAAATCAAACACCTTATTCCCTGTTTCATAGTGCCTCCTGTCGTGAATAAAAGAAATGCAACCTCAACGACCAGTGGTAGAGTCCGATTCGACATCGGACGGTTTTATTCTCGTAGCGACGCTACACGAAACGTCGCGCACAAGACCAACAGCCGTTTTCGTTCAATTGCTCCGGTTTGAAAGAACTGCCGCACGTCGACCCCCTCCCCCTTGACCTCAGAATCGTCGATCGGAAGGGGAGAGAGTATTTCCTTTGTTTTCGTAGCGACGTTGTACTCAAGGTCGCAAATAGGACCTAAGCGTTCTTGTCCCCTGTTTTCCGACAGTTGTGACGCGCTTTCTCATGCGACTGTCGGAAATGATCGTTGCCGGAGTTTCACTCTGACGCCTCAATTCGGCCGTCCAAACGTACTAACGACGGTCACAATAACCTCGTTCACGTCCATTTGCGAAATAGACTCTACACCTCTCTCAGAAAGGAAAACCTCACAGGTGCTGACTGACTCTGCTGGGATGATCCGTGACCCGTGAGGCTTCCTCAAATCTTTACTTCATCAACAACATTTTTCTTACCTGCGTAAACGGCTGGATCTTCCCGTCAACCGGTTGAGCCGTCATTCGGAAGAAGTATACGCCGCTGCTCACCTGCATTCCATCGTTGTCTCTTCCATTCCACGTTACCCGGTAATAGCTCGCCCCTTGCAGCCCGTCGACGAGTGTCCGGACTTCCTGTCCCAGAATTGAATAGACCTTTACGGACACCTGACTCTGGTGAGGCAGTCCGTACTGGATTGTGGTGGCAGGATTGAACGGGTTCGGGTAGTTGTTGGCAAGTTCGTACGTCGTCGGCAATTCCTGCACGGTCTTCACGGCCGTCGGAACGCCGAATGACCACGTCGTGCCGATCCGTATGCCATCAATGGTCAACGCTGCTGCCGCGCCGCTGGATCCCTGCCGCAGAGTCACGAAGGCCAGGTCGGATGCATCGCTTTTGGTCGCGGTGCCATACGCACTGATTTCAGCCGTCGCGGGCTCCACACCAGGAACATCGGAGGAGAACCCAAAGACGCTGATAACGTCATTCGTGGTGTCCGCAGTGTTTGCCGGCGGAATGAACGTGTATTTGACAACGACGAGACACGTCGTATTCAACGGCAACACCGTCGTGCCATATTGTGCACCGCCGGAAACCTCGTTGCTCTTGCTGATGCCGAGCAGATACCCGCCAGTCGTGCTCTTCACGTGCAACCGGGCGTAGTAATTGGTCTGAAGGCTCGATGGTGAAAGTGCGATAAAATAGTCTCCTGTGCCGGCACTTGCGACGTTCATCATGAAGGCAAGATAAACGCTTCCCGCATTAAGAGTCGGGAAACTGGAATAGACGTCTTGTCCGCTTGTCGTGAGCGATGCCGAATTTCCGGCACCGGATGCGGAATAGTGCAGGAACGACAGACTTCCCGCGGTAATCGAAATCGGATTCGTCGCAGACGATCCGCTCTGCGTCCACCCGGCGGCAGTCAGAGCGGTGCCGGCCGTACCCGTAAAGTCTTCGGCAAAAACGGTCATGTCGCCGCCTGTGCCATTCACCTGCACAAAGTCTAACCCGCTCAAGCCGCTATGATAGAAACTAATATATCCTGACTTAGCACCAGGGCTCGTGGGACTGAAGCTGAAATAGAATGTATGGGATGCCGACGGGGCGATCGAGGCGGTCGTCGGTGGAGTCAGAGTAAACATCGGATTATTCGATCTTGCAGAATCCACTGTCAGCGTGCGGTTCCCGGTGTTCGTAACAACGATGCTGTCGGTCTTGCTCAGTGTAGGCGAGACCGTTCCAACGTCAAAGCTCGTTGTGTCGGGTGCAAAGAAGCCTGCCGGACCGGTTATAACCCAATCTCCGGGACCCATGTTGCCACTGGTATAGATGACCTTGTTCGTACTGTCTATTCTGTTTACGTTCAAATGTACCCACGAGTAGCCGTCCCATCGGTCTACCTGGAGATACGAAGCGTACGTGGTCGCAGGAATGTCTCCCGCAGCGTAGGAGGCGCTGACTGAGTCAACTTGTATTTGCACTGATGTGTCTGCGGTAACGTGAAAGTACCGGTTGAGGACTTCAGTAGCTCCGAATGTCATTCCACCCAACGGTGTGGTGTTCTTGTTCAGCGAGCCAATAGTGATGGCGCCGGAATGGTTCACTCCGCTGTAATAGAGCGTTACGGGCATATACACGGAGTCAATGCCAATCGGCCAAGTCATCGGTCCGACCGGGGCAACAACTCTGCTCAGGGTTCCTTCGACAAACGCCCCAGCACCACCACCTGACAGCGTTGCCAGCCCGCCAACGGTCAACGTGTGAGAACCCATGATAAGCTTGCCCGAAGTCAGCGTGAGCGAGCTGTCGACTCTCAAATCCCCACTTACGGTGACTCCATTTGAATTGTTGATGGTGAGATAGCTAATGACCGAACCAAGCTCAGAACCCGCGGTCTGCGCGACGGAGGCGGAATAGTCCAAACTCGTATATCCGGTCACAGTGTTCAGGTTGGTGTATGTGTTGTTTCCACCGAGTGTAAGTGTCCCATCCCTAATAATTGAAACAGGGTTGGAAATTGTGATTCCAGCTCCTTCTAGGCCAAGATCGTGCACCGTGGCAGGGAGATTTGGGCCGGTAACCTGCGCCACGGTCCCTACGAATCTATAGTTTGCAGATGTACTGAAGTTTCGTGTTGTGGTCCGAATTGGACCGGTCGCAGGATCGAGACCTGTTGCGGCTCCGACTTTGATTGTCGCTCCCGAATCAAGCGCAAATGTTCCGCCACCAGTGACAGTTTGCGTTGCTGTCGTAAAATCCGCTGTGCCACTACCGCTCGTGCCGATCTCTAACTTGCCGCCGCTGTTTACAGTGATCGTGCTGGTGTTTGCACCTGTCGACTCTGTTGGGTAGATACTCTTTCCAACCTTCATCGTACCGGTACTGCCCACCGTAAGCGTTCCAGTGGAGCCCGTTGCAGTTCTGATTGAAAAGTTTCCTCCGGGGATATTCAATGTCCCGTTGATGATCCACGTTGAAGAAGTACCGTCCGTGCTAACGCTTGAAGTCGTCGTTACGTACGCCTGATCAACGCCGGTGACCGTTCTTCCGGCATTGATAACAACGGTGTTATTCGTACCACTACCTTGTGCGGGATATATTGCAGAGCCACCTGTGCCTGAGCTTCCATTGTACGTCAGCGTAACGTTCTGGTCAAACACGATGGTAAGGTTGCTGAGATTATTTCCTCCACGGATGCGGCTGATATTGGAAGTTCCCGTGCCATTGAATGTCAACGTACCCCCCGCTTTGAATGCTTCAAAACAAACGGGTGTCATAACGGTAGATGCGGCTGGGTCAAATCCAATGATTCCATCGTTATGGACGGAATCGCCCGTCATTCGCAAGTAGACTTGTGAGCTGGTGGGATTTGCACCAACTCCGATCAATACTCCTCCACTTTCTATTATCAGATTGTAGCATTGCTTCGCACTTACATCCACTGTCACCATGTAAGGACTCGGTATCCAGACAGTGTCGGTTGCAGCTGGAACTGCTGCACCCGATGCACCACCTCGTGTGAGGGACCATGTAGAGGTAGCAGTCCAATTGCCAGACGCAACTGCATACTTCGAACCGGCTAGTGCTGTCGCGCACGAAAGCGCGAGAAGCAGCATGAGCGTAAAACGTATTAAGGCTTTCATTAGTAGCCTCCTGTTGGGTTTTTTCTTTTTTGACTAGTGAATTATGAATCTAAACCACATTCCTCTGCCATAAAAGCAAGTGGCCGTCACCTCGCTCACTCGCGTTTTGCATTGGGTGACGGCCACCGCTTGCGATAGCTACTTCATCAGCGTCATGCGCTTGGTGAGCACCTGACCGTTGTATTCCATCCTGGAGAAATAGACGCCCGATGCGAAACGCGACGCATCGAACGAAGCCTTCATGAGCCGACCTGCAGTCGCCACGCCGTCGAACAACGTCGCGACTTCTTGGCCGAGCAGGTTGTAGGCCTTCAAAACCACCCTGCCATCCTTCGGAACTGTGAATTCGATGTTCGTCGTCGGATTGAACGGGTTCGGATAGTTGGATGCGAGCGAGAGGACCTTTGGAGCCGAGCCTACCTCAACTTGCATGACAGTCGAGTACTTGAATGATCCGTTTTTGTCAACCTGCTTGATACGGTATTCATAGGCTCCGGCCACAACAGTGTTGTCTACGTATGAGTATTTGTGGAGCGAATTACTCGTCCCCGCTCCAGCCACAAAACCAACCTTTGCCCAACCCTCTGTCGCCTTCTTACGTTCGATCTCGAAGCCGTAGTTGTTGATTTCGGTGGCCGTTGACCAACGGAGCTGTGCGGTGAGATGATTTGCAGTCGCAGAGAATGAAACCATCTCAACTGGAAGTGGTGCTTGCGAGATGCTTCCGCCTGTGTTCACGAGAGTACCGCTCGGACCGAGAGTCACCTGATTGACGCTGTTGTCAAAGAGACCTGACTGCAACGTCAGGATACCGTTCACTGTAGTCGGTTGCGACAGGCCCACTCCAGACGTGTTATTGATCGTAAGGTCGTTCACGGTCGTCGGCAATTCAAAACCTGTGGTTATTAAAGCTGGCGTTGAAGGAGCAGTGTAGGTTACATTTATGATTGCGCCAAACGTCGGTGCCGCATCTAATGAACCGCCTGATCGGGAAATTGTAGCACCACTACCAAGTGCTAAATTAGCCGTGCACCCGGTAAGCAATCCGCTTGTAAGAGTGAGAGTACCACCAACTGTAACTGGGGGCGCACTCAAC
>JADGQA010000327.1 GCA_017882185.1 Bacteroidota bacterium | reverse complement strand
AAGGTCAACCTGCTCTTCAAGTTCATGCCCTTTCTTGTCCGCTTCTTCAAAATACTTTGCAAGTCTGCTTTTGGACTTTGTTCTCCGCGCACGCGGTCCCTTCCGCACCCAATCGAGCTCACGGTGCAGGAAACGCCCCCTTTTCCGTTCTTCCGTTTCTAATTGCGATTCACGTTCCGCTTTATCAAGGAGGAAGTCCGTGTAATTCCCAACGTGCGGGTGACAGACTCCATCTGCTAGTTCGACAATCCGGGTGGCAATCGTGTCAAGAAAATACCTGTCGTGCGTTACAAAGAGACATGCACCGGAGTAATTCGCCAGGAACTCTTCCGTCCACTCTATCGATTGCGTGTCGAGATGGTTGGTCGGTTCGTCGAGGACGAGAAGATCGGGGCGTGAGATGATTGCCTTGCACAAGGCAACACGGCGCTTTTCTCCGCCGGAAAGCGTCGCAATATCACGTTGTTTCTCGGGCACATTGAGCGAATGCATCGCCGTTTCAATCCTGTTTTCCAGGTTCCATCCGTCCCGGTGGTGAATGTGTGATTCAAGAAGATGGCGCCGGTCCGATGTATACGGGAGAGATTCGTATTCCCTCAGGGCGGCGATGACATCGTGCGCTCCCTCCACAATGTTATCGTAAACTGATAGTGCCGGGTCGAGTTGAAAGTCTTGCGAAAGGTATCCCGTAACGATATCCTTTCGGCGGGTCACGGCTCCCGAATCCGGCTCCATGAGTCCCACGATAATTTTCAGGAGCGTCGATTTGCCCGAACCGTTGTTGCCAATCAATCCGATTCTATCGTCCTGATGCACGCTGAGGGTCGCATTCTGCAACACCACCTGTTCTCCGAAGCGAACCGATAGTTCTCTTGCGGCAACAATGACGGGACTTAAAGCTTTGGACATACTTCTCTCGTATGGTTCACTCCCTGAAACATTCACCGACCGAAACTGCGGGATTGAAGTGTAGCGGAAAAGAGAGGGAATTGCAACGGAATGCGGCGTCCAAATTGTGGTCGCCGGAGGAAATGGCGCTTTGTACCGTTGAGAACGGCGCGAATTCTTACAACTTAGTCTTTGTCTTGAATCGAGGATGACCAGCAATAGTGTGATTGTCTCTGCAAACCAGGAAAAGTATCCTCAAGGTGGCTTGGACACCGTCCGAACGTACTGCCCGCTGACCGCGGGACACTTCGATAAGGAGATCAGATCCCGATCAAAAAGCGATCGGGATGATCGGGATGATCGGGACGAAGTGATTACTTCAGCAGCGTCATCTTCCGCATGAGCTGAGTGTTATTCGAATTGTTGCCAGCCGGTTGAAAATCAAGACGCGAGAAGTAAACCCCCGACGGAAGCTCTGATGCATTGAACGTCGCCCGATACATCCGTCCTGAAGACACCGGCCCGTCGAACAGAGTTCCTACCTCTTGACCCAACAGATTGAACGCTGTGAGCGTTGCCTTTCCGTCCGAGGGGACAGTGAATGAAATGTTCGTCGTAGGATTGAACGGATTAGGATAGTTTTGATCGAGCTGAAGCACGGTCGGCACAGACGCCTGTCGGGAAGCGACGTTTGTTGCACCCGTGAAAGCTATGTCATCAAGTAGGAAGTACGATCCCACGTGCGGAGTCGCTTGTCCACCGGTGCCTGGCCCAACAATCTGGATCTGAATGACGCACGTATCCGGCGTATCGGCGGTCACATAAACGAACGGAACCGTGAACTGAGTGTATGAAGACAGTGATGTCGATGGTGCGGCGGCGGCGACTGCCACTGCTGTCCCAGATACACCTCCTTTGAAAAGAAGAACATTGATTGCAAACCTGTCTCCTGAGCTCGCCGCTGGAAAAAACTCATAGTACCCGGTGAAAGCGGTCGGCCTCTGAGTGTATGCAAATCCCTGCGCGTCAGTGCCTGACTGGATAAGCGGCTGAACGGGGTTCGAGAGAAAGTTAATGACATCCCCCCGCACCGCATAGGAACCGGAGTGCATGGTGGTGGAACTCGTGATGGTCGTGTACACAGCGGGCACATTGTTGGCAAACCAACCTGTCGGCGACCCAGCAGTCCAGTTCTCAAAGCCTGCATTCGGTATCTGAGCAAAGACATTGCTAGCAATGAATATGCAGAATGCAATCAAACAGTAGAATATATTCCTCATACCAGGTTCTCCTGTATTTGTGTGAATGGCCATCTCCACTTCATCAAGAATCGCCATGAGTCAAGACGAAGAATGTTGGATGAATTGACACATCTACTAAGTGAACATCTAAACCTTCCTTATTGGTTCCCGAGTGCATTTCACGGCGAACATCCCTGACGAACGAGCTCACCTTCTAATCGTGACGTAGCATAATGATCACATACCCGATATCAAGAATGGTGAGAAACTCATCAATAAACCTGGAGATGCAGACTTGAGGCTGAGCATGTTCAGCCTAATCGCTTCCTGAACCGAAGAACGCTCATGGATAATATGACAACGCCAAACGCCAACAGTGCCAGCGCTTGCGGCCATAAGGTCGATATTCCCACACCCTTCAAAAACAGTCCCCGGATGATGACAAAAAAGTATCTCAGCGGAATGATGTAGGTGACATATTGGATGATCCGGGGCATATTCTGAATCGGAAACACAAACCCGGAGAAAAATATCATCGGAAGCATGAAGAAGAAAATCGCGGTCAGCATTGCTTGCTGTTGCGTACGGGAGATGGTCGAAACGAAGAGACCCAGTCCCAGAGTTGTCATCAGAAAGACCAGGCAGAGACCCATCAACAACCAAAAACTCCCCTTTACGGGAATACCGAAAACAAAGTTTGTGAAAAGCACCACGAGCACCACATCGATGACGCCAATGATGAAAAAAGGGGCAAGCTTGCCAATCATGAGTTGGTACGGTTTTATCGGCGTCACGACCAGTTGCTCCATTTTTCCGGTTTCCTTTTCCTTGACAATCGCCAACGACGTCAGGATCATCGTCATCACCATCAGCAGCAGTGCCAGGACGCTCGGGACCATGAAGTTGCGGCTTCTCAGCTCCGGATTGAACCACACACGAAACTCCGCGTTGACTCTTCCCGGGATTGCAGAGCCCATTCCCTTTTTGATGAGTGACTGTATGATGATATTCTCGGAGTACCGTCCGACGATCAACGTCGCATAGCTCATGCCGATGCCCGCGGAATTCGACTCTGATCCATCTGCGATGATCTGCATCGGTGCGCTTTCGCCCGACACAATCTTGTGCCCGAAATCGGCAGGAATAACGATCGCAACAGAGGCAAATCCATCA
>JADGQA010000326.1 GCA_017882185.1 Bacteroidota bacterium | reverse complement strand
CAACGGCGTAATCGTCGTTCCATCGTTGTACAAACCGCCGTCTTTCTTTTTGTTGATAAGTTCACCCGTCCACACATTGCCCGCAGAAATCGTTTCCCAAAGATATCTGTAGAACGAATCATCCTGTTTTCCTGATTTCAGGATTCTCGGATTTTGACCCAGTACATCCGTCCACGTATAACCTGTCATCGCAGTGAACGCTTTGTTGACCCACACAATATTTCCCTGATGATCCGTAATAGTGACGCCATTTGCCGCTGATTCGAGGGCGGTGGTCAGCAACAGGCGCGATTCCTCTGCCTTTTTCCTCTCGGTGATGTCCTGGCAAGTGCCAAACACACGTTTCGGTTTTCCATTCTCGTCCACAAGCATCGTACTTATTTCGTGAACCCAGCGAAGTTCCCCGTTTGGCGTGATGATCCGGAAATCAAAATCGGTTGGCTTGTGCGTCTCAAACGACTTCTGGATTATTCCTCGAACCATGGTACGGTCGTCTGGATGCGGGGTCTCCAATAAAGCCTCGAGCGTGAATTCATGAGATTTACTATCGCGGCCAAATATTCGGTACATTTCGTCAGACCACGTGGCCACGTTTGTGGCAACATCCCATTCCCAGTTGCCGAGTTGTCCGATCCGCTGAGCTTCTTCGAGTTGTTTCTGGTGGGTCCGGAGCGATTCCTCCACCTGCTTCTGGTCCTCCAGTGTGCTGAGCAGCGCCCGGCGGGAACGTTCGGCCCGTTCGAGGTTCGGGCGCAGTTCGTCCTCTACGCGCTTGCGTTTAATGATCTCGGATTGCAGTTGCTCGTTGATCTGACGGAGTGATGCCGACTGTTGTTCCAGCGAGAGATTCGCCCGGTGCAGGGAAAGATGAGTCTTGACACGCGTCAGCAGTTCCTTGGTCTGAAACGGTTTGGTGATGTAGTCCTCCGCTCCCAGTTTCAGACCTTCCACCCATTCCTTCACATCGGCAAACGCACTGATCAAGATGATGGGAATGGACCGCGTCTCTTCGTCCGCCTTGAGCCGGCGGCATACTTCAAACCCGTCAACGCCCTCCATGCGAACGTCCAGAAGGATCAAGTCCGGTTTGTTGATGGCCACGGCCTCCAGCGCCAACTCACCGCTATCGGCCGGAGACACTTGGTAGCCTGCCTGGGTGAGAATCTTGACCAGCAGCGCCAACGACTCGGAAGAGTCGTCAACAACCAGGATGTTGGCTTTGTCGTTCATGCAACGTTCTCCTCTTCCAACACGCCACAGCAGCACGACTGCAATGCTTGCAGGATGACGATGCCGGCATTTCGAAGCACATTCCGCAGAAGAGACTGGCTGTTCGGATTCATGAGGTTGGCCTCCCAGCCTCGGAATCCACCAGACCGTCTTCCTGACTTGGATAACGCGGTATCTCGCCTGCGCGGTGGCATAGTTTGTTGACTTCACGCTTAAGTTCCTGCGTGCGGTCCTGGCGGTCCAGCATGATATCCTGCCAGCGTTGCAATTCCGCGACCTTCTCTTGAATCGCCGTTTCCGTCCGCTTGCGCTCGGTGATATCGCGATCAATGCCAATAGTGTGAGACTTTCCCCGCCATGTGATCGGTACACCGACATATTCGACAATATTTTCTTTTCCGTCCGGTCGAATCCATGAAAACGAACTCTTATATTCTCTTCCCCCGGCGAGCGATTTCAAGCGTTTGTCATTTGCATTGTCTTCAAGCATTATCTGAAGCTCTAGTGTGCTTCCGAGATGGAGCAATTCCTCGCGACTTCGGCCTGCCATCGAGGCGTACCGCTCGTTGCACTCGATAAGTCTTCTTTTCAAGGGGTCAGGATCTTCGCTGTAAATGCTAATGCCGTCAAATACATTCTCAAACACCATTCGAAATCTTTCTTCGGATTCCCGAATTGCCTCTTCCGCCCGCTTGCGCTCGGTGACGTCACGTGAGACTACCACGACCTTGTTCGTATTTCCATTCTCATCGCGAATCACGCTCCCCTGTGACTCGATGTAACGAACGGAGCTTTCTTCGAGCAAGAACCGATACTCGGCGCGCTGTCCGATTCCTGTTCTCACCGTTTCAAGAAAAATGCGCCTAATCTTTTCATGGTCTTCGGGATGGATCTCTTGAAAGGAATCTGTTCCTCGAAGCGATTCCGGGTCGCCAAGTATGGATTTGTATGATGGACTGCTATAGATTCTCTTTCCCTCAAGATCAAGTACGGCGATGAGGTCGGTGGCATTTTCTGCAATGAGTCGAAAGAGCTCCTCACTCTGACGAAGCTGTTCTTCCGCCCGCTTGCGCTCGGTGATGTCCTGCTGCAGGTTCTCCAAGGCATGCTTCAATTCCTCGGTACGCCTGGTGACCTCGGACTCTAGCTCTTTCTGATAATTACTCATCAAGTCGTTGTAGGCCTTGACCTTGAGCAGGGACCGGACCCGGGCTAAAAGCTCCATCCTATCAACGGGCGTTGGAATAAAATCATCACAACCGGCTTCAATTCCTTTTACCCGGTCTTCGCTCTCCCGCAATACGGTAATCAGGATTATCGGAAGCAGTCGATGTGTATTGTCTTGCCTGACCCTTCGGGTAACTTCAAAACCATCCATGCCGGGCATCATGACGTCCAACAGAATCAGATCGATCGGATGAGCAGAAAGTTTCTCCAGCGCTTCTTCACCGTTTGCCGCCTTGAGAATTTCATAACCCTGCGGAACAAGATATATTTCGAGAAGTTCAATGTTCTCGGGCTGGTCATCGACAACTAAAATTACCGGTTTGGCTTTCATCCTCTGCCTCTTTTGAATTGTATTGTGGTTTCGGGAGCCCGCCCGAACGACTGTTGTCCAGTCGGGCGGGTTGCTTGCCCGCCATAAAACAGGGCGGGTAAATAAGTCCTGACAGCACACAGAAAAAAGGAACACGTTACGCGTGTGACATTTTCAGGCTTCCAGCTCTTCCGGTTACACGGTTTTCCTATTTTGGTTTTCAATCGCTTTGTCATAAAGATCTCCGTACAATTTCTTTGCACACTCCGGACAGACCCCATGCGTGAATGTTGCATCGCTATGCGCCATAATGTATCCTTCTACCTGGTTCCAGAATCCTTTATCGTCTCTTATCTTCTTGCAATTGGAACATATAGGAATAAGTCCCTGCAGGGTTTTGATGTTATCCAAAGCATACTGAAGTTCTTTTACTAGTTTCTCGCGCTCCTTTGCGGCCTCCACAAGCGCCTCCTCCGCCCCCTTACGCTCGGTAATGTCCTCGATGGCCAGGAGGATGATCCGTTCCTTGCCCAACACTC
>JADGQA010000325.1 GCA_017882185.1 Bacteroidota bacterium | reverse complement strand
ACCATCACGTGCGGGAAGAAATTGCCATGCTTGAGGGTGCCGGCGAACAGTACGACCGGGAAGCGGTCATGGCGGGGACACAGACACCTGTCTATTTCGGCAGCGCGAAGAACAACTTTGGCGTCCAGCTTCTCCTCGACGGTTTTCTGAGTCTTGCCACAGAACCACACCCCCGACCCAGTTCAGCTGGCATTATCTCGCCGGACAACAGTGCTTTTTCCGGCTTCATCTTCAAGATCCAAGCCAACATGGACCCGAGGCATCGCGACCGCGTTGCATTCTTGCGCGTCTGTTCTGGTAAGTTCGAGCGGGACATGCCGGCCATCCACTCGCGCACAGGAAAAAAAGTGCGTCTCTCGAACTCATCGAAGCTGTTCGGCCAGCAACGGGAAACGGTCGATGTTGGCTATCCCGGCGACATCATCGGCCTCGTCGGCCACGATGAATTCGGCATTGGGGATACGTTGAGTGAAGATCCTGCGATTGTGTATAACGAAATCCCCCGATTCCCGCCGGAAGTGTTTTCTATTCTCCATAACCCGAATCCATCGAACTTCAAACGGTTCCGCGATGGGCTGAACCAGTTGCGGCAGGAAGGCGTCGTGCAGCTCTTTCAGCTAAAAAATGCCGGCTCGGTCTCGCCTGTCTTGACGGCGGTTGGTCCGCTCCAGTTTGAAGTGGTGCAATACCGGTTGGAAAATGAATACGGAGCGCCGACGCGACTCGAATCAGCGAACTGGAAATTCGTTCGGTGGGTTGATCCCGCGGCGGATCTCGAAAAACTCTATTCGTTTCCGCTGTCAACAGGAAGTGCACACGCCACAGACCTCAACGATCAACCAGTCATTTTCTTTCCCGATGAATGGTCGCTGAACTATTTTTTGGAGAAGCGACCGGAATTCAAACTATGCGACCAGCCTTTTCAGTAATAAGAGATCACCAGCACCTATTGTTACCAGCCCTTAATCCAGCTTCAGTGCCACAAGAAGTCGCGCGTTTCCCATTCCCATGATTGAGAAATCGATAATCGATCGTTTTTTGGCTTGTGATTGAGTGATCATCTCTGTAGAATTTATACAACGGTTTTTCACACACAAGTGATTACACGTCGTCAATCTCGCAGCAAAGACATTGCGGACCCGACGATTTTCTTGAAGGACCTTTTTGGCGGATGCCAAAACAATGAACGATCGGTAAGCGGCTTAAGAGAAAAGGTATACCTATGACAGAGATTGCGAATTCAGACGATGTTCTCCACAGGGCTCAGCAGCTCGAAACGTATATCGCTCTATCTGAAGAAACTCTCAAATCACTCCGGATTATGAAACAGGAAGCTGACAGCATCATCAGCTCTCTTGGGCAAAGGAAAGATGAACTCAACCACCATCAACAAGACCTCGTCGATTACCTGAAGAAACTTCAAATGGTCTCGCAAAAAGCGGATGTACTCTTGACGCCCATGACGGATCAAAAACAGGAGCTTGAGAGTTTGACCAAGAAGCTTGCTGAAGGCATCGCCGGTATCGACGGCATCGTTCAGAAAAAAATGGAACCGCTTGCGGAGAGACTCGATAACGAGCTGAAAGCTCTTGAGGAGGAGTTTCATACGACGAACGAGAAATTCCACAAAGGGCTTGACGTAAGCGTTGTGGACCTTGTACAGAAAGAGGATGAGACCGTGAAGACTCTGTCGCAACGCGTTGATCGTTGCGAACAAATTACCGGTGTTCAAAAATCGGGTCTGGAAGAACAAGGGCGTGCGATTGAGCGTGAAGGAAAAGAAATTGCCGAGCTGCGTAAGGGACTTCAGGAACTCAAGGCGGCGGTGGAAAAGCAAAAACAGGAGCTCAAAAGTGTGACGGAGAAACAGCAGGAGGAATTGAAGGGACTCGTTGAGAAACAAAAGGAAGAGTTCAATGCGTTGGTGGAAAAGCGGCATCAGGAGATGAGCGGTACGATTGCCGAACTGAACGACAAACACATCAAGATTCTGGAAAAAGACCACGCTCAGATCAAGTCCGCTCTCAATGCTGTCATCTCGAAGCTCGGCAACGTGAAGTTCAAAAAGCTTCTCGGGCTTTAGTCGAGATTAACTCTGCTCTATTTTACCATCTAGATCTCTCGCAATTTGTGTGGGCCGTCCAACCAAGACGGCCCCACCAAGGTTTTCTTCGCTGTAACATACTTGTCGGACAGAATGCAATTCTGTCCAACGAGTATTCATCTCATTGCTTTTCCGACAAGCAAAGTCTATTTGATCTGCACATCAACCGTGGGCAAAAACTGCGGCGGCTTCCGGAATTTGCTGGCCTGTTCAAACGAATAAGCCAACTTGATAAGCTTCGGCTCACTCCACGCACTGCCAAAGAAGGAAATCCCCACGGGCAATCCGAACACGAAACCGGCCGGAACGGTGATGCTGGGGTAGCCTGCAACCGCTGCCGCCGTTGAGCTGCCTCCAAGGAAATGATCGCCGTCGACAAGATCCGTCAACCAGGCCGGGCTGTCGGTCGGCGCCACCAGAGCATCGAGTTTGTGCTTCTTCATCGCAGCATCGATCCCTTCCTTACGAGTCAACTTGCGACACTTCGCAAGCGCGGCAAGGTATTCCTTGCTCGTCAACGGTCCTTTTGCCTCCGCCTTAATAAAGAAGTCCTGGCCGAAGTAGGGCATTTCTTCCTTCTTGTTCTTCTCGTTGAAATCAATGATCTCCTTCAAAGTGTGAACAGGGGCATGAGGACCCAAACGGCCGAGATAGGCATTCATGTCTGCCTTCAATTCATATTGAAGCACAATTTCTTCCGCATTTCCCATCTGTCCGAATGATTTGATCTCCACGGGATCAACGAGTGTCGCACCTTGTTGTTTTAGGACTTCGATAGCGTTGTTCATTAAGACATCGACCCCTTCGTGGAATCCAAAGTAGGATCGAACGACACCGATCCTCGCTCCATGTAATCCCTTTGCATCGAGGAAGGTTGTGTAGTCTGACTGTGATTTTCCCTTGCTCGCAGTGGTCGCTTTGTCTTCAGGATCTACGCCTGTGAGAGCACCAAGCAAGGTTGCAGCATCCCGCACCGAGCGTGCCATAGGACCCGGTGTATCCTGCGTGTGAGATATCGGAATCACTCCCGTGCGACTAACCAGACCGACCGTTGGTTTGATTCCGACGAGGCCATTGATGGACGATGGACTTACAATGGAACCATCGGTCTCCGTGCCTACGCCGGCTGCACAGAGATTTGCGGAAACAGCTGCACCGGTACCGGAGCTCGAACCGGATGTGTTTCGGTCGAGCGCGAATGGATTTT
>JADGQA010000324.1 GCA_017882185.1 Bacteroidota bacterium | reverse complement strand
ATGTGGAAACAGCGGCGAATGAGTATGGGAACTCGGCTCTTTTTATAAAACGTAAAAGGCGACCAGTTCTAGCAACTGATCGCCTTCCTATGGACTCACTTGGCAGATGGTGAACTGCCATTGCAAACGTAGGGAATCCGATAATTAGAGTCAAGCGATGATGTCATACGAACCCTCAAACAATCCAATAAGGAGGAACCACAATGACTGAACCATCAATACAATCCAAGAAATTGCAGTGGAAGTGGGTAGGAATCACGATTGTCTTGTACGCGGTATTCTATTTATTACCGTTGTTCTTCCTTGGTCCCATGCTTGCATCTAAGGTCGCGGAATTTTTCTTCAGCGCTTGGATTTTCGCTGGGATCATCATAATCGCAGCGGTCGCGGGATATTTGTCGGAAGGGGTTACAATTTGGGAACCTGCAATCGCGGGTGTAGGATTAATCTTCCTTTTCTTCCTCGGCATCACAATATTCTTTCCACTTCCACATAGAGAAAGAATTTTTCAAACCATCATTCCGCTGGTTATCGTTATGGCGATAGTCTTTCTGTTGTCGCTTTTAGGTGCATGGCTGGGTGAACGCGCACAAAAACTCTGGAAGACAAAATCTCCAGAAGCGATTTAGTGTTTTAGCAGACCAGATCGAATGACAATGGGCAAACGGCTGAGATTGCATATTCCATCGCGAGATGAAAGAGACCGATTTGGCAGGATAGAGGACATCGTCATCCAGCAGTAAGGTGTCTTTTGGCAATACAATTAGCCGTATCCACTCACACTAAATTCAAAGGAGGATTTATGCGGACACGCCTATTGCTAATGCTTCTTTGTATCTGCTCAATGAATATTGCACAGATCAAAACACCTCAGAAAAGTGACAATAGCGTAATTCTTCGCGGCACTGATTACGCATTTTCCATTTTCATCCCGCAAGGTTGGATTCTCGATACGCTCGAACGATCAATGGCGTTGGCAAGCAAAGCCGTTCTATATACGAACGACACGACGTATACATTAGATGGAATCATCATCGCAACTGCCACTAAGAAGATTGAGGGTAAAGAAACCCTGAAAAATTTGCTGACCTATTTCGCCAAGCAAGATTCTGAATACACGCCCCCCGTCAAACGTGTCGATGCTCCGAGTATCGTCACAAGAGACAAGAAAACCGCAATTATCAAGCGTAGATTTGGTGGAAACGGATACCTAAGTACAACCGCCTACATCGGCGATAAGAACGTCGTCACCGTGATTACACTATGGCGAAATACCGAAGATGAGTTCAACAAATCAATTCCGGCGTTCAATCAAGTAGTAGGATCGTACTCTTCGATTGCCATCAATTGAGAAAGTACAATCCAGAGAGATCGATTTCGAAAACTGGACCCGTTCGCAATGCCGCAGAAATGTCCAACAATAGGCACAACGACGCCCGAGAGCCTTCAATACGAACGGCCAAGATGATGATCTATCGCGAGATGAAAAAGGACGCACTAACATCCTATGAATTTGAGCCGAGATTGCATGCTCCCTCTCCCCAGGAAGAAAACCGTTGCGGCCTAACGTCCTCGTTCCCCCCAACGAGACAGCTACACTGGCCTCCACAGCCATGTGGAAACAGCGGCGAATGAGTATGGGAATTCGGCTCTTTCTATAAAGCGCAAAAGGCGACCAGCTCTAGCTACTGATCGCCTCTATAGATTCACTTGGCAGATGGTGAAGTCTGCCAGTCTTACACTTTCCTTATCACGAGCAACTGCCGAGCTTCTTGTGAAGAATCTATGAGTGCTTCAATGAATCTGCTTGGCGTTCGCTCAGGATTTGCAACGCCTCAAGGACTCTTTTTGACTCAGTTTCGAATGCTTCTTTGACTTTCTCAATTCCTTCGAATGAGTTCTCAATTGCGCTTCCTTCAATTTGTCGGCAGATATCGATGAATGTTGTCGTTCCGAGATTGCTCGCTCCACCCTTCAACGTATGCGCGGCATAGTGAAGAGTTTTGATGTCCTTTTCCTTGTACGCCAGCAGAAGCTGCTCGCATTTCTTTGACATATCGTTCAGTGCTACGATAATGAATTCAGACAGGAATACGGGATCCTGATCGAACCCAAGCTTGTGAAAATGGCTTAAGATGGTTTCCGTCAGACTATCGGCAGCAACCGGAGCTTGTGCGATTGACGTTGCTGGAAGTGTGGCCTTACCTGGCCCCCACTGTTCAAGCATCCTCCTGACATCATCGATGCGGATCGGTTTGGCAAGATAGTCGTCCATGCCCGCCTCAATACACTTCTCGCGATCTCCTTGCATTGCGTCCGCCGTGAGGGCGATGATTTTCGGACGTTCCTGAGCATTCCACCTGCTCACAATCTGCCTCGACGCTTCCAGGCCATCCATTTCGGGCATATGCACGTCCATGAAGATCAGGTCACACGGTTGGGTCTCCAGTTCCCGCAGCACTTCTGTTCCGTTTGAGACAACACGGCAAGCATACCCCAACTGCTTGAGCATGTGAGTGAACAGTCTTTGATTGATCTCGTTATCTTCCGCGACAAGAATCTTCAAAGGAATGACGTGGGACAGTTTGCTCTCCGGTTGTCCGACCGGCTTCTTCCTCAGTGTCGGACGTTGAACGCCCGAGAGTGCTGAAAGGACATAATTGAATAATTGGTCGTGTTTCACCGGCTTTGGGACGGCAGCAAAAAAGAGTTCCCGGTACTTCTTTTGTTCTTCATCGAGTGTGCCGGACGATGACAACAACAACAAAGGCAATGTCTTTGTCGGACGCATTGCATTGATCTCGACAGCGAGTTGAATACCGTTCATGACCGGCATGAGCATGTCGAGAATGGCAATATCGAACGGATCGCCTTTGCGAAGCCACTCGAGAGCCTCGTGTGGCGAAGCGGTCGTTCGCGGCAACATTCCCCAATACTCGGATTGGAGGCGCAGCAATTGCAGGTTTGTCGGGTTATCATCCACGATGAGGACGCGCTTGTTTTGGAGTTCCGGGATTTTGCCACGCACAACGATCGTCGGCAGGGCAAGCAATTCCGAAGGGACTACAATCTTAATGGTAAAGAAAAACGTAGTCCCCTTGCCCTCTTCGCTTTCAACCCAGATGCGCCCATGCATGAGTTCCACCAGCCGGGTCGATATCGCCAGTCCGAGTCCGGTCCCGCCATATTTGCGCGTCGTTGAAGAATCCACCTGTGAGAACGCCTTGAACAGCCGGTCGATTCTGTCGCGGGGAATTCCGATACCGGTGTCCCGCACGAAGAAGTCGAGCTGACAGTCGTTGCCGACTTTCCAACCGAGT
>JADGQA010000104.1 GCA_017882185.1 Bacteroidota bacterium | reverse complement strand
CGAAGGACCGGTTCTCTTCGTAGAGTTGCGTTGCGGCTTTGCCACCGACGGCAATCTCGATGACTTTCTGAACATTGCTTACATTCAGTCCATGGCGGGCAATCTTGTTTCTGTCGATGTTGATCGAGAGGTAGGGCTGGCCGGCGATGCGCTCAACCACAAGATCAGCCGTCCCTCTCATCCGGCCAACGACCCGCCCAATCTCATCAGCTTTGGTCTTCAGGACTTCCATATTCTCCCCGAACAGCTTGATGATGAGCTGAGCCCGGGTACCGGCCACGAGCTCGTCGATGCGGCACTGGATGGGCTGACTGAACGTGAATGCCATTCCTGGAATTCCCGAGAGCTCGCTCCGCATCTTGTCGATCATATCGTCCCGGTCTTGTGCAGTCTTCCACGCAGATTTGGGTTGGAAGATGCCTACGAAGCCGGTCTTGTCGACCCCTCTCGCCTCCAGAGCGACGCCGGTCTGTCCCGTCCGCGACACAACCGTGACCAACTCGGGGAACTTCTTCAGCTTCTTCTCCACAAGGTTGGTAATCTCCAACGATTTTGTGAGGGAGATGCCGGGCAGGAGCTGCACATCCATGTCGAACGCGCCTTCGTCCATCACCGGCATGAACTCCGTGCCGAGGTAAGGGAAGAGCACGAGAGCAGAGACGAGCAAGATCATCGCCATTGTTATCACGATCCCCTTTTTCCGCATTGCCCAATTGAGAAGGGGGGAATAGAGCTTCCGTGCCCAGTGCATGACGATGCTTTCCTTCTCAACACCCGGCTTGAGAACGTAGGCGCAAAACACCGGGATGACAAAAATTGACAGCGCAAGTGAGGAGAGCAACGCCGTGGCCACGGTCAGTGCCAGGGGAGCGAACATCTTGCCTTCCAATCCTTCAAGCGAGAGAATGGGAATGAACGTTGTCGCGATAATGATGACACCGAACATGCTGGGCGTGAGGACCTGCAGTACGGCCTTCAACACTGTGGAGAGCTTGCGGTCAGAACTGCCGGATTCGCCCAGCTGCCGCTGGACGTTCTCCACTTGTATGATTGCCGCGTCGATAATCATCCCGATCGAGATCGCAAGCCCGCCTAACGACATGAGATTGGCGTTCAGTCCCACGCTCTTCATCACAATGAAGGTAAGAAGAATCGATAAGGGCAGTGCGAGGATAATGACCAGGGCGCCGCGGAAGCTCCGGAGCATCAGGTAGAGGATGATCACGACCAACACCGAGCCTTCGAATAACGCTTGTGTCACAGTCCCGACACTGCTCCTGACGATATCGGCCCGGTCGTAGTACGGGACGATTCTAATTCCTGCCGGGAGAATGTTGTTCTCGTTAATCTCCTTCACCTTCTCCTTCACCCGTTCCACGACAACGCGGCTGTTCTCGCCCCGCAGCATCATCACGATGCCCCCCACGACTTCACGATTGCCATCGATGAGAGCGGCACCCTGGCGGACCGCTTGCCCGACGCCCACCTCGGCAACGTCGCGCACCGAGATAGGAGTCCCTTTGGCGGAACGCAGAACGATAGTGCGAAGATCGTCCTCCGATTTTACGAGTCCCACCCCGCGCACGATATATTGTTCCGAGTAACGGTCAAGAATATTGCCCCCGACATTCTGATTGTTCTCCTCTATGGCCCGGTAGACTTCATCGAGCGTAAGATTGTAGGCTAGCAGTTTCTCCGGCTTTACGACAACCTGATACTGCTTGAAGTAACCTCCAAACGAGTTTATTTCGTTGACGCCCGGGACGCTCTTCAGTAATGGTGTGATGACCCATTCTTGCAGCGTCCGGAGGTCAGTCAGGTGGCGTGCTTGCTCTTGCGGGTCGTCGGGCATCGTGCTTTCGAGTGTGTACTGGTATATTTCGCCCATGGCCGATGCAATCGGCCCCATGCTGACTTCGACGCCCCTCGGAACGTTGGCCCGCGCTTCTTCCAACCTTTCAAAGACGAGCTGGCGTGCAAAGTAGGTGTCCACGCCATCTTTGAATACGATGGTGACGACGGAGAGCCCGAACTTTGTTATCGACCGCATCTGAACCACATCCGGGAGTCCACGCATGGACATCTCGATGGGGAACGTGACGAACCGTTCGATCTCCAGTGCCGAAAGTCCGGGAGCATTGCTCAAGACCTCCACCTGCGTGTTGGACACATCGGGGAACGCGTCAATGGGAATGGTCACATACGAGTAGACACCGAATGCCACCATGATAGCAACGGCCAGCAGGACAAAGCTCTTGTGTTTCAGTGTGAGTGCTATGATCCGCTCAAGCATGACTATTCTCCTCCTTCAAGAGCTTCTTTCATCAACTCGGACTTTAGCTGGAACGATCCCTTCGTCACGACTCTCTCTCCCGGCTTGATACCGTCTTTCACTTCAACCATGGAATCAAACGTCGCTCCGAGCGACACCTCCCGCCGCTCAAACGTTGTGTCGCTCGTGGCAACAAACACGTACGTTTCCACGTTGTCTTTCTGGACGGACTCGGCAGGGATGACAAGACCTTTTGCGGTTCCACCGGTCGGGACATGAAGCTCGCCAAACATCTGGGGCTTCAGCCGCCCGTTGTGGTTGGGGATCGATCCCCGAATGGTGATGGTTCTCGAATGCTCATCAACAATGGGTGACACATAGATGACCTTGCCGTGGAA
Source organism: Bacteroidota bacterium (assembly GCA_017882185.1). Classification (GTDB taxonomy): domain Bacteria; phylum Bacteroidota; class Ignavibacteria; order UBA10030; family UBA10030; genus JADGQA01. Next base: position 8,851 of record JADGQA010000104.1, on the reverse strand, counting down.
CTCCTCGCCTGGAAATGCAGTGACGCTCAGTGTGACCTCGGGCTTGCCGGAAAGCACGGGTACGTCTTTTTCGTAGACCTGACCGTCCGCCCAGAGTGTGGATGTGTTGATGATCCTGAACGCCGTGGTTGATGCATCGACGAGTTGACCGATAACGACGTTACGCTCGACGACAGTTCCGGCAATTGGGCTCTTGATCGGCAATACGCCACCGCTGTGGCCCCCCTTCTCAGGCGACGCATGCTCGACAAATTTCAGGAGATCATCGTCTGTCAGTCCGATGGAGTGGATCCTTTTGTCTTCGGCGTTGAACTCAGCGACCGCCTTCTCGTAGTCCGCCTGCGCTTCAAGGAACGCCTTTTGCGATCCGACCTTCTGCTCCAGGAGCGTTTTCTGTCGCCCGTAGTTGGCCTCGGTATACTTCAGATGTGCCTTTGCCTTAATGAAATTCGATTTAATCTCTCCAACTCCAAGACCTTCGATGTGCATAAGTTCTTGTCCTTCTTTCACAAAGTCTCCGACACTTACGAAGACCTCCCTCACTCTTCCTTGAACAAGCGATCCAACCTGCGCTTCGAGATCCTGATTCGGGAGCAGCTTTGCCGGCACAGTCATATTTCCCACCATGGGTTTGATTTCTGCAACCGACATTGTCAACCCGATCTCCTTGATCGACTCGCGATTGAGTGTCAGGACTCGCGTCTGTCCAATCTTTTTATCGGGCGTTAGCGTTTCTTTCTCCTTTTGCTCGTTTGTGCAACCGGACAGAACGAAACCGATCACAGCCAGTACGGCGACTGTTCGTTGTGCTTGTTGTTTCATAACCACGTACCTCTCATGATCATACTCTCTGTTATTCGTTGAATTACCGTCCGACTGCGTTTTCCAATCGAGCAATGGCGGTATTGAAGTGGTACAGCGCATCGATGTAAGTACTGCGGGCAGAAATGAACGTCTGTCTCGCTTGAAGGAACTCTATGTAGGTGATTTCACCGGCCTGGTAACTTGTGGCTGCCGCCCGATAGACCTCATCGGCTTGGGGCAAAAGGGCGGTATTGTACAGTTGCACCTGACGATCATCATTCTTGAACTCGAGATATGCGTTTTGCACTTCCAGACTCACGAAGTTGCGTTTCGCGATAAGTGCCAATTCCATTCTGGCGTGCTCTGCGCTCGCCTCCTGGACTTGCCCGCGCTGGTCGAGCAGAAACCAGATCGGCAGCGAGATCCCAAACGCCACTCCGTACAAATTGGAGATCGTGCCCTGCACTTGCCGGGAATATGAAACCGAGAAACTCGGCAGGATGCTGGACCATGCTAACGTGCGGTTGGCCGAAGCAGCGCTGAGCCTGAACGCCGCGGACTTGATTTGTGGATTTGATTCATGTGCCTGTTCAATCAGCGAGTCGAGAAAAAGTGTGTGTGGTTGATAGACAAGACTGTCCGTAAGCGTGAACTCTTTTCCTAACTGTTCCTTCCCACGTCCGAGAGCGAAGCTGAGCTTACTTGTTGCCAGTCTCAATTCGTTTTTCGCAACCTCAACGGCATTCTGCGCTTGTGTCCGCTGCACTTTCGCTGTCAGTTGTTCAAGGTTCGTCCCCTCGCCGACATTATGTCGAATCCGTGCTTTATGGGCAAAGTCCTCGGCTACACCAAGGTTTTCTTCAGCAAGTCTGAGCTTCTGTTGTGTCGCGAGCACGCCGTAGTAGGCGAACTTCACCTGGAGCGTGATCGCGAGCGAAGTTGAAAGAGCATCCGTCCCGGCTGCATCGATTTCAGAAGAGAGGGAAGATCCACGGAGAGCAATCGTTGTGGGGAAATCGAATGCTTGACTGATTCCAACGACCCGCTCGCCGTACTCTTTGATGCCGCGGCCCCTCGGGATATAATCGTAAGCCACGGTAACGGATGCAGGCGACGGCGTAATACCACGCCAATAGCGTCCCTTCGCTGCATCGACGCCCCTTCGCGCGCCTACCACTTCCGGATTGTTTTGAAGTGCGATCTCAATTGCCTCTTTGAGGGAAAGCCGCTCCGTTGATTGCGCAAATGCCGCCGTATGGCATAGCAGGAACAGGAATCCCCCGAGTGAAATGTGTTTCACCACGGTGAACCTCGCTAGAATTAATTGTGGATTGAAGACCAGGTCAAACTGTTGTCGACGTTTACTTGGAATACGCGACAACTCATGAGGAACCGCTTAAACGGCTAGCGGGGGATGATAGACTTCCTTGCTGGGTACGGAAGGGATGGTGAAGCAGTAGAGGAAAAACGCCAATTCTGGCCGAAGATCTTGCCGGAGAACTCGCATTTCACATAGAATGAGAGGAACGTGGCAGACGCAAGTACACGATGCAGCACCCTCAGTGGAAGTCTCGTTATTCGGGGTGCCTTCTTTGCCCGACAATGAACACAACAACGAAGCACAATGTTCGCTGCTTGTCCGACTGAAGCAATCTGCATCCCCACACCAGACTAGTGTCGAAGTGATACAGGATAGGAGCAAAAGGAGTATGTGTGAAGGACGTTTCATTGTGCAGAGGCAATATAGCAAAACGATCTTTCATTCCCAACGGCTCTCGCTCCTGTAGTTCCTTCTCTTCCCGTTTCTGCAAAAGAAGAGGGTACGAAGTTTTGCCTCCTTATGCGTGATTTCCGACTCCCGCTCGCGATCGTGTCCGACAGTACACTTGTCCGCCGTGCTTCACCTTTTGGCGGAACTATCGGACAACAAGAGCCAATTTTGCGAAACAAAAAGGGCGCGAAGTCTCGCGACCTTCTGTACGATTTCCGATTGACTAAGATGCGTGTCAGCAAGTTTGCTCTTGGCATCCTTGCAAGCCTCCTGGAGAATAGGAATGGACGTTGCCCATTTCTGTTATAGGCCTCCGGCTCCCTTGACCGTCATAAAATCCAGGGAAGGGGGAGAGAAATTTGGCTTGGTTTGTTGACGCTGCTCCTCAATTCAGGCTTCAAATGTTCTCCACTTCTAAAAGAACCGCATGAAGTCGACCCCCACTTTCTCTCCCCCTAGTCCGCCGTAAAGCAAGGAAAGGGGGAGGGGGTTTTAGCTAATGTGTGCGGCACGATGACTTTCACCTCACACGGTTGTTCTGCGAACGGTGAGAGTCATCTGGCGAAGGATGAAAAGACTGCAGACTTGGTTGGCGGGCTGAGTTTATTGGTAGGCTTGCTGGTGTACGTTCTTAACGGCGCGACCGGAAGGATCGTTGGTGTTCTGAAAAGCTGCGTCCCACGCCAGCGCTTCCGGCGTGCTGCATGCGACGGACGGAACCGAAGGCACACACGCCGCCGCTGAATCGGACGGAAAATGCTCGTGGAAGATGGAACGGTAAAAGTATTCTTCTTTCGACAAGGGCGGATTGATGTGAAAGCGAAACTTCGCGTTTGCAATCTGCTCGTCCGACACTTCTCGCGCCGTCATTGCCTTGAGCGTATCGATCCAACTGTACCCGACTCCATCGGAGAATTGTTCTTTTTGTCTCCACGCCACGCTCGCAGGCAAATAGTCTTCGAAGGTCTTCCTCAAGACCCATTTCTCCATGCGCCCCTCCTTGATCATTTTGTCGTTGGGATTTAGTCGCATGGCGACGTCGAGAAACTCTTTGTCCAAGAACGGTACGCGCCCCTCCACTCCCCAAGCCGCAAGGGATTTGTTTGCCCGGAGACAATCATACAGGTGCAGCTTGCTGAGCTTGCGGACAGTTTCTTCGTGCAACGCACGCGCATTGGGTGCTTTGTGAAAATAGAGATATCCTCCAAAGATCTCATCCGCTCCCTCCCCCGACAAAACCATTTTGACTCCCATCGACTTGATGACTCTTGCCATGAGATACATCGGCGTCGAAGCCCGTACGGTCGTGACATCGTACGTTTCCAAATGATAGATCACATCCCGGAGAGCATCCAATCCTTCCTGAATCGTGAAGTGAATCTCATGGTGCACCGTTCCGATGTGCTCCGCTACTTTTTTGGCCGCCGCCAGATCAGGCGAGCCTGACAGTCCCACGGCGAATGAATGGAGCTGCGGCCACCACGCCTCCTGCGTGTCGTGCGATTCGATACGGCGCGAAGCATACTTCTTGGCAATGGCCGAGATGATCGACGAATCCAATCCTCCCGAAAGCAGTACGCCGTACGGGACGTCCGACATCAACTGCCTGTGCACCGCATCTTCGAGAGCTTTGCGGAGGAGTTTCGTGTCCGTGACATTCTTTTCGACGGCATCGAATTCCATCCAGTCCCGCTTATACCAACTCTTGATCTCTCCCTCTTTGCTGGACAGATAATGCCCGGGAGGAAATTCCTGAATCTTTTTGCACGTACCTTCCAACGCTTTCAATTCTGACGCAACATAGAAATTGCCAAATTCATCCCAACCCATGTACAGCGGCATGACTCCTATGTGATCCCGGGCGATCAGATAAGCATCCTTCTCCTTATCGTACAGCGCAAACGCGAATATGCCGCTCAGATCCTCGAGGAACTTCACTCCCTTTTTTCGGTAGAGGGCGAGAATGACTTCGCAGTCGGAGCGGGTCAGGAATTCATACGAGCTGTTGATCTGTTTCCGGATCTCTTCATGGTTATAGATCTCACCGTTCACGGCGAGGACGAGATTCCCATCCTTGCTATAGAGCGGCTGTTGACCGGATTGAGGATCGACAATGGCAAGACGTTCGTGTGCCAGGATCGCACGCTCCGACAAAAAGATTCCTGACCAATCGGGCCCGCGATGTCGAACTTTTTTCGACATCGCGAGAACCTGGGATCTCAACGAGTCGGCATCTTTCTTGAGATCAAATACTCCTACAAATCCACACATTGCTTATGCGTTAACCTTTCTATCGAATGACAAATACTCCGTGTCGTTTATGAGCAATAGCAGAGATCATGACAAAAAATGTCACTCGTCATTGCGAGTCCCGACGTCTTCCAGTCGGGACGTGGCAATCTGATTTTCTGCGTCAACAAGTGTTTTCTTTATCGTGTCAGATTGTCCCGCTTTCTGGGATTCCGCTTCCAAGCTTGATAGGTCATCATCAGCGGGATTCGAAAGGCGGAACTTCGTCGTTTCGCTCCTCGCAATGACAGTTGCCTTCTTTTTGAACAGTCTCGGTAAAACATCTACCGAAACATGTCATTAATTTGTTCGGTAATCACCTTTCGTGATTTAATGTCATCCAGGAGAATCCGGAGTTCCGCATAGATCCCGGAATGGACATCCGCGAGTCGGGTGAAGAGTGACCTCAATTTCGGCTCCGTTGCAGCAAATGCATTATTCCGGTGCTGTTCGAGATTTGCCCGTTCCTGCGCCATGAGGGATTCAATAACGGCAACGGGATCCTGGTTGTTGTGTTTTGATCGTTCGTTCATGATGCTTTCCTGATATATCATACGGCTGTTTATTTCTTATTCTTATTCTCGGGACGCAGGGAACGAACAACAGCCCCTGCTCTCCACATCTCGGAATTCTTCCACGTATCCAATTCCTGTTGTAACTTCTTTCGATAGTCGGGAGCCCCGCACGTGTCGAGGACCCGTTTGGTTTCGACTCCCGCCTGGACATCGCGGTACAGGAGCTCGAACAACGGCTTGGTAGCAGCTTCAAACCGCTTCGACCAATCCAGAGCTCCCCGCTGAGCCGTGGTGCTGCACGCAGAGAACATCCAGTCCATCCCGTGATTTCCCACGAGCGGATACAGGCTTTGCGTCGCTTCTTCGACCGTTTCATTGAACGCTTCACTCGGCGAATGGCCCATCGCACGGAGTGTATCGTACTGGGCCTTCATCAACCCGGCAATGGCCCCCATCAAGACACCGCGTTCGCCAGTCAAATCGCTGTGCACTTCTTTTTCAAATGTTGTCGGGAAGAGATATCCTGAACCGATGGCTATGCCCAAAGCCAGCACACGATCCTTCGCCCGGCCAGTCGCATCCTGAAAAATCGCATAACTTGCATTGATACCGCTGCCGGCAAGATAGTTTGTCCTCAAGCTGCGTCCCGAACCTTTCGGCGCGACAAGAATGACATCCACATCTTTTGGAGGAATCACACCTGTCTGTTCCTTGAACACGATTGAAAACCCGTGCGAAAAATAGAGCGCCTTTCCTTTTTTCAGGTGCTTGCTGACAACCGGCCACATCTCTTTCTGACCGGCATCCGAAAGCAGATACTGAACGACCGTAGCCCGATCGATTACCTCTTCGATATTATTGAACAAGTTCTTTCCTTCTACCCAACCGTCCCCGACCGCGTCGTCCCATCCCTTTCCCCCTTTCCTTTGTCCCACGATGACGTTGACGCCATTGTCTTTCAGATTGAGCGATTGTCCGTGTCCCTGGGGGCCGTAGCCTACGATCGCCACAATTTCGTCTTTCAGTTTCTCCAGCGCGAGCGTGAGTGGAAATTCGTCGCGGGTGACGACGTCTTCTGTGACGCCGCCAAAATCGATTTTTGCCATTTGAAGCGTTCCTCCTTACGGTTTATAAATGCATGTGCGTTCGAAACTCAACTGTATGGCCTATGCAGACGAAGCGCGCCGATACGACCGCTGTTCCGTCGGCGTTACATACTCGAGCCATTCTTTCGAACGATTATGGTTGCCATGAATCGCAGCGTGGAATTCCTTTTGGAGCGCATACGTGACGGGTCCTGTGCTGCCGTTGCCGATGACACGGAAATCGATTTCGCGCAGTGCAATGCATTCTGCGGCCGTTCCACAAACGAAAACTTCATCCGCTGTGTAGAGTTGGTCACGCGAGATCGGCGCTTCTTTCACTTTGTACCCAAGGTCCTGCGCCAGTGTCATGATCGAATCGCGCGTGACTCCTTCCAAAACGGGGGCAAGATCCGGGGTATAAAGAGTATCTCTCCGAACCACGAAAAGATTTTCCCCGGTACATTCAGCAACATACCCTTGCGGCTCGAGCAGTATAGCCTCGTCAAACCCGAGACGCACGGATTCGGTCTTGGCAAGGAAACTATTCGCGTAATTGCCGGTGATCTTTGCCTTCGTCATCATCACATTTGGATGATGACGATTGAACGATGAAATGTTCGCGCGAATGCCCTTTTCCAGGGCCTCCTTGCCGAGATAATTCGTCCATTCCCAGGCAGCGATGCCAATGGCTGGTTTCCCTCCGTCAACATTGAGATTCCATCCCCCGTCGGTGAGGTAGATGACCGGCCGGATGTAGCATTCATCGAAACCGTTTGCCGAAACGGTCAGTTTGATCGCTTCAAGAATTTCTTCTGAAGTATACGGGAGTGAGCGGAACCCGAGGACCCGTGCGGAGTCGACGAGCCGGTCCACGTGATCTGCCAACCGAAAAATCGCGGGTCCGGAGGCCGTGGAATAGCTGCGAATACCTTCGAACACCCCAACACCATAGTGGAGTGCCGGTGTCAGGAAGTGCACGGTTGCTTTTCCAAATTCCACCAACTCACCATTCATCCAGATGTACTTCGATTGCATACCCATGTCTAGTCTCCCTGTTCAGAAACGATACGGTCGATGATCGTATTCCGCATTTGCTGTGTCGTCAGTGTGCCTTTGAGGTCCTTTGTTCTATGTCCATCTTCAATGACGCGATCGACAGCGACTTCGATTGCGCGTGCTTCCCGCTCCAGGTTGAGCCCGTGCCGAAGCAGAAGCGCCGCACTCAGAATCGAGCCGATCGGATTCGCAATGCCTTTTCCCGCAATATCCGGCGCCGAACCGTGTATCGGCTCGAACAGTCCCGGACGATTATCGCCGAGCGATGCAGAAGGGAGCATCCCCATCGATCCCGTAAGCACAGACGCCTCATCGGTGAGAATGTCCCCGAACGTATTTTCCGTGACAAGAACATCAAAACTCGCCGGCGAAGTGATGAGTCGCATCGAGGCGGTGTCAACGAGCATGTGTTCAAGCAGAATATCCGGATGCTTTTGACCTAGTCTGGCTGCGACCTGTCTCCACAACCGGGATGTTTCCAGGATATTCGCCTTATCCACCGACGTCACTTTCTTCTTCCGATTCTTCGCCAATCGAAATGCAAGTTCGAGGATGCGCACGATTTCAAATTCATGGTACTCCATTGTATCAACAGCTCGTAACGAACCATTATCGCTAAAACGTCCTTTTGGCTGACCGAAATACAAGCCTCCCGTCAACTCGCGAACGACAACGAGGTCGACACCCACGAGATTCTCCGATTTGACGGGCGAAACATCGAAGAGAGCAGGCATCGAACGGACGGGGCGAAGATTTGCGTACAATCCAAGCCCCTTTCGGATCGCCAACAGACCTTGTTCCGGACGGATAGCGGCATCAGGGTTGTCCCAGCGTGGTCCACCAACCGCGCCGAGCAAGACTCCATCGGATCCCTTGCACGCAGCAAGTGTCTCATCGGTGAGAGCGACAGCATGCTTTTCAATCGAACATCCGCCGATGAGATGTTCGGAGAACTCAAACTTGTGTCCGAACAGTTGCCCAATTTTCTCAAGGACTCGTACCGCCGCCTCGGTTACTTCGGGTCCGATTCCATCACCGGGGAGTGTGACAATACGTGCTTTCAATGATTACTTCCCTTTGTCTTCGTGCAGTGTTAGGTTAGCATCAAGCCATACTCGACGCTGTCCACGAGTGCGCGCCAGCTTGCCTCTATGATATTGGCGCTCGCACCGACCGTGCTCCAGCGGTGAACACCATTTTGTGTATCGATCAAGACACGCGTGACGGCTGCCGTGCCGTTCTCGCTATCCAGGATGCGCACCTTGTAGTCCGCCAGATGGAAATTGAGGAGCGACGGATACACCGGGGCCAATCCTTTCCGGAGCGCTGCA
>JADGQA010000103.1 GCA_017882185.1 Bacteroidota bacterium | reverse complement strand
TTCCCGCGCAATGGTGCTTCCGACGACGTTCACAATCCCGAGGACCGTCGCACCTTTTGACTTCGCTTCCCGCATGGCCGCAAGTGTATCCGCTGTCTCGCCGCTCTGGCTGATAAAGAAGACCACGTCGTCTTTCGAAAGAATCGGATCCCGGTACCTGAATTCCGACGCATATTCCACTTCGGTGGGAATTCTTGCGATGTGTTCAAACATGTATTCGCCGACCAAACCGGCGTGCCACGATGTTCCGCATGCCACTATCACGAACCGCCTGGCCGCCAGGAGTTTGTCCATCACATGCTGGAGGCCACCGAGCTTCACATTCCCCCGTTCCACGATCAATCGTCCGCGCATCGCATTCCGGATCGTCTCCGGTTGCTCGTTGATTTCCTTCATCATGAAATGATCATACCCGCCCCGCTCAATTTGAGACAGCTCGAAGGTGATCTCGTGGATCAGTTTGTCTTTCGTCAATTCATCGAAGATGCTCCCTGTACGGAATCCATTCGCTGTCAATTCGGCAACGTCGCCGTCTTCGAGGTACACCACCTGACGGGTATGCGCAATGATCGCTGCAGCATCGGCAGCCACGATATTCTCCCCCTCACCGATACCGAGTATAAGCGGGCTCCCCATGCGCGCCGCGACGATTTTATCCGGTTCACGGCTCGAAAGGACAACGAGACCATACGTACCGGTCACTTCCCGTAAAGCAAGGCGAACCGCCTCGAACAAATTTGGCGTGCTCTTGTAGATTTCTTCGATCAGGTGCACAACAACTTCGGTATCCGTAGCGCTTGTGAACCGGTGTCCTGCACGCTGCAGCGTGGTCTTGAGGGCAACATAGTTTTCGATAATCCCATTGTGGATGATGGCAATTTCGCCGTGGCAATCGGTGTGGGGGTGCGCATTGATATCGTTCGGTTCTCCGTGCGTGGCCCACCGGGTATGCCCCATTCCGATGTGTGCTTCGGGCAAGGAGTTCCCATTGTTGATCATTGTTTCGAGGTCGGCGACTTTCCCCGCTTTCTTCCGGATGTGCAACGTTCCGCCACTGATAACTGCAACGCCTGCAGAATCGTAGCCGCGATATTCCATACGCTTCAAGCCCTCCAACAGAATTGGAAGGACATTCTTCGTGCCGACATAACCGACTATTCCACACATGCGATGCCTCTAATCCTGTTGACTCAATCCAATGATCGCCATCATTCTTCCCGATTTATCCCCGTCCCGGCGATAGGAATGGTAGAGCTCCGTCCTGCAAATCGTACAGTCCTCATGAACTTCGATGTTGGTGCCGGGAACTCCAGCATTCCGAAGTTGTTCTTCGTTCGCCTTTTTGATATCCAAATAAAATTTCCCGTTGCGCCGGGATACGAATTCGGCATCAAATCTCTGTGCTACATCTTCACCGACCTCGTAACAGCACTGCCCCGCCGAAGGTCCAATGAATGCAGAGACGTCCCCGGGTTTCGATCCAAATTCCTGGAGCATCGTTCGGATGGTTTTTTGAAGTATTCGTTGTTCGGTTCCACGCCATCCAGCGTGCACACACGCGACAATTTTCTTCATCGCATCAAAGAGAAATACAGGGGCACAATCAGCGATGCTTACCGACAAAAACACATTGGGAACAGTTGTCGTCAGTGCATCGCACTGTTCGTACGTGCCTTCGGCTTTGACATTCCTGATCACTGCTGTATGCCGTTGTTGCGGGATGGCCAGGCGGTCCGACGGAACTCCAAGGGCATCCAGGAATCGGCGTCTGTTCTCAGCAACGTTCTCCGCCGAGTCACCGACGCTGAAACTTGTATTCATGCCGTACGGTTCCGGACTGATTCCCCCCTTGCGTGTACTGATCCCACACGTTAGTTCCGGAAACCTGGAAAGAATGGAAGACCGCACGATGAAAACTTTTTCTTCAGACGGGGAGGTTGATCTCGACGGTGGTACCTTTGCCGGGGTTACTCGAGATTCCAATCGTTCCATTAAGCTCCTGAATGATCTTTTGCGATATCGCCAACCCCAGGCCGGTTCCATCGGTCTTCGTCGAAAAATTTGGTTCAAAAACCTTTGAAAGAAGATTGGCCGGTATCCCCTCTCCCGAATCCATGAAGCGAATCCTGCACGAACTGCCGACAATCTTCGAATCGATTGTAATCGTGCCTCCCCTATCCAAAGCCTGCACACTATTGCGAATGATGTTGATGAACACGCGACGCAATTCATCCTTATCCGCAATCAATTGCGAACCATTATCGTCAAATTTGACGCGAAATTCAATTCCTTTGACTTTATTGAACAACTCAACACATTCGAGCACTGTTTCGTCGAGACTGATGCGCTCAAATCTTTTCTCGGGCATTCGCGCGTAATGCGAGAATTCCGCCGCAATCCTGGAGAGTGCATCAATCTGCTCTATGATAATCTGCGTCGTTCGGTCGACGATCGTCGGCAAATCCCTGGCTTTGTCTTTGAACGCCTGACGCAAATGCTGGATGGACAACTTCATGGGGGTAAGCGGATTCTTGATCTCGTGTGCCACCTGCTTCGCCATCTCCGTCCAGGCGAGTTTGCGTTCTGCTGCCGCCAAATTGATCCTGCTCGTTTTGATTTCAACCGCCATTTGGTCGAACGATTTCACGAGCTCGCCAATCTCATCGCGCGACCGTTGGTCGACGTGAACGTCCAGATTCCCTTTGCCGATTTCCCGTGCCGCCAGCGTCAGCTCCCGCACAGGAATGGACAGCTGCTGTGCGATCCCCCAGCCGGCGGACATGATGATGATGATCATGATCGCGTACACCGCGGCATAGTACGCGTTGCGGCGTGCGAGACTCTCCTCAACATCCCTTTGATGGTAGGGAGCCGGAACCGCGAGCACGCCGACAAAACTCCCTTGCAGGTACAACGGTTTGTATCCGACAGCGTATCGCACGGATCCAATTGTTTCATCATCGATGACGAACTGTTTGCCCATGAGAACAACCTCAGCGAAAACGTTCCCGGGGAGCCTGGAATCGAGGATGGAGGCTTCATACAATTCCGGCCGGCTGCTGGCCTGCAATTCAATCCTGTGGTAGACTGTGAAATCAACTCCCAGATCGGATGAGACCGATTCAGCGAAGTCGTTGCTGATTCCCTTGAGATAGTCCTCCTCGTCGGAAACGGAAGTAAGAATCCTTTGCGAGATCATATCAAGATCCCGGATCAGCGTCTTTTTCATTGCCTCATTGAGAGTCTGGGCGGCATATTCCTTGTTGTAATAGCCAAGAAGGATCAACGGTACAAACCCGAGAATGAGGAACGACACAAGAAGTTTCGTGCGGAATGTCAGTGCAAACCTGTGTTGGACTCTGAGGGAGATCAATCCACGAACGAGAGCCAGCAACGCTAACGCTGTGAGCGCAGCACTCAGAAGCTTCAGGAAATCAAAAATATGCCAGCGATAGTCGATCGACTCGAGGCTGACTTCCACGATTGTGCCCGGCACACGCGGATCGCGCGCAAAAAGAGATTCGTAGTCCTTCCCCCCCATCACTTCTTCCATCCAGATGGAATTCACTTTTGTTGCAGCAAACTTCTCGACGACGGACTGCGAAACATCATTCTCAAAAGCGAATTCTTCGTGTGTTGTTGCAGTCAGCCGTCCGCTCTCGAAAATTGATACGGTCGTCGGCCTGTAGACATTCTGCAGAATAGTGTTGCGGCTCGAAAGAAGTGTCTCATTTTCCTCTCCCCCGAACATGCTCTTTTCGGAAGCGGAAAGAAGGAGGGCAACGCTGCCGAGGAGTTTTCCCTGATTGTTGCGCAGCGTACTCCACAGTCCATAACTTTTTGTGGCTCCCAGCGGACTGGTGCGATCCAGTACCACAACGGACTCCTCTTCGTTTTCAAATACTTTCGAAAGGATCTCACGCTGTTCGAAAGTGCTTAACCCCACGGAGAAACTGCTTATTTCCTTGTTCAGATCGTTGTAAACAACGACAGCCGAGTTGTAGCCCTCACGGCTCATCAATGTCTTCGTCCAAAACAAGAAACCGATATTCCCATTGTTGTCATTGGGGAGACCGTTCACCAGTGGCTGTTGACGATACGAACTGACGATCGAGCGCAATCCATCGGACAGAACAAACGAGATCCAGGTATCGAGCGGTTGGAGCAATTCCTGTGCATAGGCCTGAACCTGTTCTCGTTCTTTCGCATGAATCTGACGATCCGTCACGACGAGCGAGAGAAGACTCGATGCAACAATGAGGCTGGTCAAGCCTTTCCAGCCTAGAACCCGTTCCTTCAGCTGATCGTAGGTTAGATTTCTCAGGCTGTTGGCGACCGCATATCCGGCCAACAATATGAAAAGAGAAATGTACCACGGAACAATTGGTTCGGGATTCAATACCTGGAATACGACAAAGGTGAAAAAGAAGACGCCCGACAAGAGAATAAGTCGTACGCTCCGGCTTGCCCCGGAAAATGAGTCGGCAATTTTGGAAAGCAGCAACGAGATGAGCAATGTGAATCCTACAAACGACACGCTGAGCAAAAGGATGTTCACCTGCATGATAAATACAGTGAACGAAGGCAGTGTCGTCAACGGATCGTGAAATGCAATGGTCGAATCAACAACGAAGCTTCGAATCGCTGCTCCGAAACCTCTCGTAATCCACAAAACGGCAATGATCAACGCAATGACCGCCACGGTCCTTATAAACAAGCTCGCTCGTGTCAACGATGAGGATTGACGGTTCCACTGTTGAATCCACTCGTACACCCACCGGAAACTTAGGAAAACTGTGATCGCGAGAAACACGACTGATATCAGAGTCTCTCCGAGCGAACTTGCGGCACCAAGAAGAAATGGCGAGGAATAGACGGAAGGATTGAAAAGATCCCCCCCCACGAGTCGCGCGGGGAATTCTGCTGAAATCCATACAAACCGCACCGCCCAGAGAGCCACGATTCCGATGAGTGGCCGAAGCCATGTTCGGGAGATTCTTCCGGACATCAGGGAAGCAGCCCATCCAAGACTCAGCGTGGCCAGTCCAATGAACAACCCCAACCATCTGTCGAATTCGCTGTTTGCTTCCTGAAGAACGGCATCCAGCTGAGGTTTGGCAAAAACGACTGAACCGACAGGAGCTCCTGCAAAATCGGTCAGCACGGCGGTTTGATAATCACCGTTCTCCTCAGGCGAAGACTCGGGTTTCGTCGTGAGGCGAAAATCAGTTTTTACCAATGACCTCAGGTTGTCCGTGAAATTAGTGCTCCGGACGAATCTGCTGGAAATCGGATAGTTTACCACGAGCGGGTGACTGACGAAGACATACGCGCGCTTGTGGGCCGCCGACAGGCCAACACTGAGATAGGTGTACAGACCTCTCTGGGACAGCGAGACTATGGTGTCACCTCTTGCGGTCTGAAGTTCATCTTCGTAGCTTGAATCCGCACTCTTTCCAGACCAGCAGAGGATGGCCCCCCGTGCGTCCGTGATTTCGTACGTGATATTGTCCGAGTGTCTCTTGCTCCGGAGGTCTGCAAATGCGATTTGGACCGACTTGGGATCCGTTTGGAACAGATTTTGGAAGAGGGTGCTATCATCTGCAATGGAGACTGCATTTCTCAAGAGGCCGCGGGCCCTCGTATCAAAATCTCTGTTGCATACCTCCTGGATCCTTTGTACCCGGTCGGCTTGGACCTCAGGCCAGTGGTCCGCAATGCGCTGTGTCCACAGTACACGGACAAGACTGATGACTGCAATGATGGTGAGGCAAATAAAAAAGCCCCACAATCCGGGGCGCTCTTTGCTTACTGCGCGCATGTTCATAAAGAACGCGTTTCGAAGACTAGTAAATATTGAATTGCCCGATCACCCATCCTGTCGATTGCCAGGAGCACGATACATAGACCTGCGCCGATTCCAGGCTTCCTTTGTAGATTGAAACCAGACGACCCGTCGCATACGGCGTCAGACCTTTTTCGCTGAGCCGGGAGAACTCGAAGGAAACCACCTTCCGCGTGCCGAAATAATGTTGCAGGAGCGAAGTGGCCTGGTCTGACGAAAAATAGCCGCTTTCTCCCCTCGTACTATTCACAAAGATCTGTCTGTCAAAGTGGCTGGAGAATTTGCCCACATTCCCTTTGACGATGCCTTCCTCGATAATCTTGAACAGCGTCCGAGCCTTCTGAACCTGATCATCGGTCACCCGGGATTCTTTGTCGAGGAGAGTCGGATAGAGGCGTTCGCGGTTGTCGCGACGGATCTGGGAATATGATTCGCCAAATACGGCGAGAACAAGTATGATAGCGATCCATCTCATAGTGCATTCCCTGACTGCATTGAACGAAGACCGTTGTTCCGGGGCAATCCACACAATATTGTTCTCATGCGGCCGAGGACGCAACAATGGCAGGAATCTTCGACAAATTATTAGAAAAGGGGTTCAATGTCAACCAAATGAAAAATACCTCGCCTGCGGCGCGTGCCGCAAGCGAGGAATCGAATGTACAACCAAGAATCTGTGTTCACCCGTTAGTCGGATGCCCCCAACCCGCCTCTCTTGATAGGAATTCTTGTTCCGCTTTGCAACGGCGCGCGCTTCAATTCCGGATTCCCGATCGATGTCTGATACGCCCAATCGAACGTGACATCCGTCGTGGACACAGAAATTACTCTGACCTTGGCGAAATGATTATCCCACGTCCAAACGACGTACGTGTGTCCGGCGATTGCTTCCGCTGACTTTGTCGGAGACCAGCCAACTGCAGGTGCGACGGTTATTTCATCAAGCGACGATGTATATCCCATATCCTGCACGTCGGCGTCGGACCATACGCTTAATGACAGTCTTCCGCTGACATCTTCGAAGAACACATCGGTGGCATTGTCATCATAGCGAGTGACGGTGTAAGCGGAAAAGTCGTAACCGCCGAGTGCCGGATTGCTTGTTGCCTCGGAAAGTCGGACGCTGTATCCTTCCGGCCTCGGAGTATCATAAACGAGCTCTGTACTTAAATCGCTCTCATTATCGGCAAAATCAAAGGCACTGACCGCATAATAGTATGTCGTTCCATTGACGGCGGTGTTGTCAACAAACGGCGAATGGTGAACTGTGCCGATATTCACGTAATGCCCGTTTTGACTCCCGCTGCGCCAAACATCATATCCCGAGAGATCTCCTGCCTGGGACGGCAGCCAACTGATTTCTACTGCGTTGTCAAGTGATACGGTCCTTATTCCCTGCGGTATGGGCGGTGGTGTGCTGTCGACTTCCGATTGGATGCGGCATCCCGCAAGAATGAAGAAGGGCAGAATTGCAAGAATGAATGATTTCACGGTACACCTCGAAGTTTGAATTCTGTTACCGAATCAAGGTCTCAAGGCGTGTGCCAGACTTACAGGCTCAATTTCGTCATTTCAAAGGAATAGAATCAGCGGAATGTCTTTTCTCGTGATGTTTCGTTCATATTTCTGAACGTTCTTCAGAGATCATTCGAATTTCTGAGAAAGTAACATCTGGCCGTTGTTGAAAATCCCGATCGATTTGCCCTTGAGCTTTCTTCCGTTGAACGGTGAATTCTTTGATTTCGATTTGAAGGACTGGGTATTCACCGTCCATTCGGTGAGCGGATCGATGAAAGTGAGGTTGGCAGGTTCACCCTCCTCAATTCTGATCGGCGGCAAAGAACAAATTCTGCGGGGAGCAGTTGAGAATCGCTCAACAAGCTGGTAAAGCGAAAGATATCCTTGTTCAACGAGCTCCGTTATTGCAAGCCCGACTGCTGTCTCCAGTCCCACGATCCCGAAAGGTGCCTCGGTGTACTCGACTTCCTTTTCGTCGATCGTGTGCGGCGCGTGATCCGTGACAATCGCATCGATCGAGCCGTCCTTCAATCCTTCTTTCAACGCAAGGACATCTTCTTTTGTCCGCAGAGGCGGATTCATTTTCGTATTGGTATCGAAGCCCGCAACTGCATCATCGGTGAGCGTGAAGTGATGCGGTGTCACTTCACACGTCACGTTGAGTCGTTCGGCCTTTGCCCGACGAATGTGGTCGAGCGAGCCGTGTGTGCTGATATGGGCGACATGATAGCGGGCGTTTGGCACGTACCTGAGCAAAATGATATCGCGGGCGATCATAAGTTCTTCTGCAACGTGGGGAATTCCCGGTAATCCAAGCCGCGTGGAAATGAATCCTTCATTCATGCATCCGCCGTGCGTCATCGAGCTCTCCTCAGCGTGCTGAATAACGACCAGACCGTACATCGATGAATATTCCAGAGCACGGCGCATGACTTCCGGACTCGAAATGGGAGCTCCGTCATCCGTGAAGCCAACCGCACCGGCGTGGGCGAGTTCCGCCATGGGGGATAATTCTTTTCCTTCCCGCCCCTTCGTGGCAGCCGCGATGGGATAGACATCCACGATTCCCTTGCAGACCGATTTCGCCTTCTCGTGGATGTACCGAACAACGGATTCATCATCAATGCAAGGATTTGTGTTGGGCATGCAGCAGACCGCGGTAAACCCGCCGCGGGCAGCGGAAGCACACCCGGACTCGATTGTTTCTTTATGCTCAAATCCCGGTTCACGTAAGTGCACGTGCATGTCGATGAATCCCGGAACGACAATCTTGTTCTTCAACTCTACCATTTGCGCCGAGCTGTCGGACGGTACACTGTGCCCAATCTTCTCAAACCTCCCATCAACGATCAAAAAATCCAGAGTCTCGTCCTTGCCGGAGGCCGGATCAACCAGTCTTCCATTTTTCAGATGTACTTTCATAGAATTCCTTATCAACGATTAGTTCGAAGATCCGAGCAAATAGAGAACCGCCATCCTGATGGCAACGCCATTGGTCACCTGCTGCAGGATCACCGAGTGTTCCCCATCGGCAAGATCAGCAGAGATTTCAACGTCGCGATTGATAGGACCGGGATGTAGGATCGTAATGGGCCTGTCCGCTCGATCGACTCTCTCTTTCGTCACGCCGAAATAGCGATGGTATTCCCGAAGCGACGGGAACAGCCCCTTCTCCTGACGTTCCAGCTGAATGCGGAGGACATTGAGTGCATCAACCTTGGGGATAACATCTTCAAGCCGATGATAGACGGGGACACCAAGCCGGCTGATCTCTCTGGGGATCATTGTTGCAGGACCGCACACAGACACTTGCGCCCCCATGGTTTTCAAGCCGAAGATATTCGACCGCGCAACGCGGCTATGGAGAATATCCCCAACGATGCAGACACGCAATCCTTCGAGGGTTTTGTGTTTTTCGCGAAGCGTGTACATATCTAGGAGAGCCTGGGTGGGATGTTCGTGGGCTCCGTCTCCGGCGTTGATGACATTGGAGGCAACAACCTTGCTTAAGAAATGAGGAGCGCCTGCAGAGGCGTGTCGAATGACAACCATATCGATCTTCATTGCTTCTATGTTGCGAGCGGTGTCTTTGAGCGTCTCTCCCTTACTGACACTGCTGCCGGAAGCCGCGAAATTGACGACATCGGCTGAGAGCCTCCGTTCCGCTAATTCGAACGATATCCGGGTCCGTGTCGAGCTTTCGAAGAATAGATTTACGATCGTTTTGCCCTGGAGTGGCGGCACCTTTTTTATCGGACGCTCCAGCACTTCCTTAAACGACACGGCAGTATCCAGGATGAGTTGAATATCCTCTCCCGAAACACCATCAAGACCGAGTAAATGCCTGCTTTTCAGCGCCATCCGATAACCTCCTAATCATTGTCGATGAGAAAAACGCCATCTTCCCCGTCAACTTCTTCCATTAACACCTTCACTTCCTGTTTGATCGAAGTGGGCACATTCTTTCCGGCGAAATCCGCTTTGATCGGAAGCTCTCGATGACCTCGATCCACGAGGACGAGAAGCTCAATGCGAGCGGGCCTTCCAATATCCATCAATGCATTCAATGCGGCTCGGACAGTTCTGCCGGTGAAGAGGACATCATCGACGAGCACAATGAATTTTCCCGCGATGTCGAACAGGATCTCCGTGCTGTGCAGTTCAGGCTGGTCCAATTTACCCCGCAGATCGTCTCGGTACAAGGTGATATCAAGCGTCCCGACTTTCACGGGGTGTCCTTCGATTTCTTCGATTTTGCCGGCAATTCGGCGCGCAAGAATGTCACCTCGCGTACGAATTCCCACGACGACGATGTTCTCTCCCCCCTTGTTACTTTCGACGACCTCGTGCGCCAGTCGATTGACGGTTCTCCGGAAACCATCGGAATCGATGAGTTTCGTTTTTTTCATCGGTGTATCTCCATAAGAAAAAACCCCCAGACCTGACAGGAAAGGGGGTGTTCAAAGAAAAATGTAAAAAGAAGAAATCAAAACGGGATTCAACCCATTTATGATTATCGATTTTCATTTTTGATCTTTTTTCCTTCCCTATCTCTCTGGATAGGAGTTAAAGGATCTTTGAAAGAACGATTCCGAAATCGGAACTCACCATTCCGCGTTTACTTCGTGGGCGCTGCGGGGTTCGAACCTGCGACCTTACGCGTGTGAGGCGTACGCTCTGAACCAACTGAGCTAAGCGCCCTATGCTAACAAACTGAAAACGCCAAAGAACATTTTTCCTTCACACGCCAAACTGTAGAAGATTTCACGTTTTTTCTACAGTTGTTAAACACTTTCGTTTCTCAATTTTGCAAGTCTAAGATAAGGCAATAAGGTCGAAAAAACAATCTTGACTGAGTGCTTTTCAGACTGCAAATGTTATTGCCAGATTCTTGACAGATTTGTCTAGGATTGATTGTTGCTTTCGGTTCTAGAATATTATAGACGGTGTATTTGTTCATATCTAATGTGCCACAAACAAAAAGTCCGACTCGTCATCGAGCCGGACTGTTTTCAAAGAGTGATTCACTATTGATTATTTCTTTTTCTTGCTGCTGGATGCTGTCCTTTTTGGCGTTTGCAGACTCATTTTCTTACCATTCACCCACGGGCCGCGAGGGTTAACCCTGAGCTTGTCAAGTATCAATTCCTTTTCCGCAGCCTCGCTAGGGGTGAGCAAGAAGTGTTTAATGATATGGTTCATGCCGTAACTCCCTGCTTGCTCTCTGTGATGATTCAAAGATACGGATATATCGTTGAAAAAACAATCTCAACAGCGCCGTTTTCAGTGTGGAGTTGCGATTGACATAGGCTCCAAAGTTGAGTAGATTTATGACAGAATTTGTTGCCTTCGGAACTGGGGAATCTTGTTGGCAGTGTCGAAGAAACCTCTGGATTCCGCGATGTTTGCGTCCGCCGTGCTTCACCTCGTGGCGGAGCGATTGCGATGATGGAGGTTTTTGTGTTTGTGGGGAAATAGTTACTGAAGAAGTCAGCGCCTGCAATATTAGCCAGTAAAGATTCCCTCCGAATGATTCGACTCAGATTTAGCCAACAGCGTGTTTCACTGGATCTTGCAGTCTAACACGATTAAACTGAGTACATTGCTGAATCATTCAGCTTAATCACTAGTTATGTTGCAATTGCCTTTCACCATTTCACGAAAG
>JADGQA010000323.1 GCA_017882185.1 Bacteroidota bacterium | reverse complement strand
GGCATGAAGGGAAATACTATTTGTTTGTGAAAGATGAGACACGACTGCCGGTGGCAAAGAAGAACATTCGGATCGCGACAAGCGACAGATCTGAAGGGCCATTCACCCATGCATCGGAACCGATATCTCCAGACTGGGTCGAAGGTCCGAGCGTTCTCAAGGTCGGCTCAAAGTTCCTGCTCTATTATGATGCCTACACCCGTGACAGGTACGAAGGATCGCAGTCGTCCGATCTCATCCACTGGGAGCCCATCACGGATAGCCTTATGTTCCCGGCCGGAACGCGCCATGGAACCGCGTTCGACGTGAATAATGAAATCTTTGAGGCATTGCAAAAAATTGACAATTGAACTGAAAACCCTTGAAGTCGAAGCACTCGTTTATTAGGATGTCCCCAATGAGACTTGCGAATAGTTGGTTGGCCAGGATGATGGCCATAGTCTTCGTCGCACTTGTAGCGGACGTGCATTGCCAGCTTTTGGCGCAAGATAATCTGATGAAAGTGGAATATAAAGCCCCACCAGTCGTCAGTGCCTTTGATCTCAAAAATGTTCGTCTTCTTGACGGTCCATTCCGAGACGCGATGCTGCGCGATGAACAATACTTGCTCAGCCTCGAGCCCGACAGGTTTCTCCATATGTTTCGAATAACCGCTGGACTCTCATCGTCGGCGAAACCGTACGGGGGGTGGGAAGCGCCGGACGTAGAACTGCGGGGACACAGTCTCGGCCACTACATGTCGGCTCTGTCGCTGATGTACGCAAGCACTGGAAATGAGGCGTTCAAATCCAGAGCTGATTTGATCGTTGTAGAATTGGCGAAGATTCAGAAGGCGATGTCATCGCAGGGTTTCCACGCCGGCTATTTGTCTGCCTTCCCTGAAGAATTCTTCGATCGAGTTGATGCACGACAACGGGTGTGGGCGCCGTACTACACCATCCACAAAATCATGGCAGGTTTGCTCGATGTCTATCTTCACTGTGGAAATGTCCAGGCCCTCGAGGTACTCGAGAAAATGGCCGATTGGGTCAAGTTCAGGGTTGATCGTCTGACGGAGGAACAGCAGCAACGCGTCCTAGGGACTGAATATGGCGGGATGAACGAAATCCTCGCGAATCTCTACGCTGTGACGGGCAATCGAGACTATTTGCGCGTTGCGGAAAAATTCAACCAGAAGGTACTCTTCGATTCGCTCGCTAACGGCGTTGATCCCCTCGACGGGCTTCACGCAAATACCCAGTTTCCAAAGATTATCGGTGCGGCTCGTGAATTTGAGCTGACTGGTGACACTCGCTATCACGACATCGCCAATTTCTTCTGGGATCGGGTTGCCCTTCACCGTTCGTATGTGATCGGCGGCAATAGCGATGACGAGAGTTTTTTCCCAATCAGGAATTTCTCAAAGCACCTTGGCGCATCGAGCACAGAGACGTGTAACGCGTACAACATGCTCAAACTCACGCGCCATTTGTTTGAATGGAGTCCATCCGCTCAAAATATGGATTTCTATGAACGTGTGTTGTACAACCAAATACTCGCATCCCAGGATCCCGCCACCGGCATGATGACTTATTATATTCCATTGAAACCCGGTGCGTTCAAGACTTATTCCACTCCCACTCAGTCCTTTTGGTGTTGTGTTGGGACGGGAATGGAAAATCATGCGAAATACGGAGAATCAATTTACTTCCATAATGACAAGTGTTTGTACGTCAACTTATTTATTCCATCGGAATTGGACTGGAAGGAAAAAGGGATGCGAGTTCGCCAGAAGACTCAATTTCCGGAAGAGGATGTGACGCGGTTTGAGTTTGAATGCCTGAAGCCCATTCACTTGGCTTTGAAGGTCAGATACCCCTCATGGGCGCAATCAGGAATGATGCTAAAGGTTAATGGAACGACGCAGCCTATCAACCAACAACCTCAATCGTACGTCACAATCGACAGAACATGGAAGAATGGCGACAAAGTTGAAATTCGCCTTCCGATGACGCTTCATATGGAATCGATGCCGGATGATTCCTCCGTCGTTGCCTTGATGTACGGTCCCATAGTGCTTGCTGCTGATTTGGGTGCCAGCGGAATCGACAGCACAATGAGGTACGGGCCAAGCGAACCGCATTTTGGAAGGCTCAAGCCAGTCGATATTCCCGCGTTCGTTGGTGATCGGAATCAGGTGCTGGAAGGTGTAAAACCTGTATCTGGTTCACCTCTTGAATTCCGCACAACCGGAATCACTCGACCGGAAGGTGTTTCGCTTGTTCCGTTCTACAAAATGTCCAAAGATCGGTATACAGTGTATTGGAGGATCTATACATCTGGACAGTGGGAAGACAAAAGAGCCGCCGACGCATTATCGGAGTCAAAACGAAAAGAAATTGAACAACGGACGGTCGATGTTGTGAGAGTTGGAGATCGGCAAAGCGAGGGAGAACATAACCTTCAAGGCGACACGACCACCGGCGGAATCTATGACGAGCAAGGTTGGCGGGAATCTTGGAATGGATGGTTCAGTTATGATCTCAAGATTGGCGTTGATAGACCTTTTACCCTCTTATGCACCTACCTTGGAAGTGAAGGCCGTCGAAGAGTTTTTGACATTCTTGTGGACAACGAGAGAATCGCGACCCAGACTATGGAATACCATCCTACAGAGTCATTTGATGTCGAGTATCCCGTTCCAGATGGACTGACGAAGGGCAAAAACAAAATCACCATTCGATTCCAAGCCCAGCCGGACGCAATGGCGGGAAGTGTGCTTGGTGTCCGTGCGGTTCAGTGATGATGCGAGTTCGGTTCGAC
This sequence comes from Bacteroidota bacterium, assembly GCA_017882185.1. Classification (GTDB taxonomy): domain Bacteria; phylum Bacteroidota; class Ignavibacteria; order UBA10030; family UBA10030; genus JADGQA01. The sequence continues at coordinate 555 of JADGQA010000323.1, read as the reverse complement.
CACTCAGAACCCGGACCGGCGGTGGATCTGTCCTGATATGATGCGCCAACCCCCTCGATCAATCAGAGCGCGGAGTCTTCACAGGCTTCTTCGGACGGCAACTCCTTGCTCAGAATATGCTCAAAGGGGCTGTCGAAAACAAACGGCTCTTGCTTGAATTGTAAGTTCGGCGTCACTTGTGGGAATAACCTCCTGATCGTGCATCCATGACAAGCAGTTGAAATACTGTTCCGGATGCACTAATTCAATCTCAAAGTCACTGTAAAAAGGAATCATTTACTCATGCGCATCGTCAGAATCGATGTCTATCAAGTCAACTACGGCCTCCACGACAAGACTTATGCATGGTCAGGGGGACATTCTGTCAGCAAGTTTGTGAGCAATATTGTTCGGATCTCCACTGATGATGGCATCAAGGGATATGGTGAAGTCTGTCCGCTTGGGTCAGCATATATGGATGCATTCGCCCGCGGCGTACCAGCCGGTGTCCAGGAACTTGCACCCGCTCTTCTTGGTCAGGATCCGACACGGATAAGGTTCATCAACTCCATCATG
>JADGQA010000102.1 GCA_017882185.1 Bacteroidota bacterium | reverse complement strand
TGAATTCAGCACTCTCACGTTTCTGAAAGAACTGCAGAAGACGAAAATCCGGCGCCTGAAGTTGCGTCAATTCCTTCTCCTGTTCCTTAGGACGTTGCTCGTTATTTTGATTGTCACAGCGTTCTCCCGACCGACACTGAAATCATCGTACTTCGGACGGGCAAATTCGCAGGCCAGGACAACCGCAATCATGGTCATCGACAACTCATATAGTATGACATTCCTCGATGTGGATGGTCAGCTTCTCAAACAAGCGAAAGAGGGGGCAACTGACGTTCTTCAACTTATGAAGGATGGTGACGAAGTCTTTATCATCCGATCATCCGATGCCGGACCTTCTGCTTCGGTTGCATCGAGCACGGGGTCGCGAGATTTTGCTGCTGTACGGGCAGAGATTCAGGGCATCGAGCCATCGTATGTACACGGAACGATCGAGGATGCGTTGCGTTTTGCTGCAAAGCTAATGACAACATCGAAGAACCTGAACAAAGAAGTTTACGTTTTCTCCGACTTCAAAATGGGAGGCCTTCGCAACAATTCGCATAGGGCCGAACGCGAGGAACTATTCCTCAATGGAGTGCGGTTCTTTCTCCTTCCCATTGGTAAGAAAACCCGCGAGAATCTTGGGGTAGCGTCATTGAAAATTGAAAATGCCTTATTCGGAGTAGGGAACCCCGTCAACATCAAAGTAAAAGTGAGTAACTGGGGGACCCAAGATGCAAGAAATGATGTCATCAGTGTTTTTCTCAATGGAACGAGGGTTGCCCAGAAGGCTCTGGATATTCAAGCACAGAATAGTTCGGAGACTGAGTTCAGGGTCACCCCCACATCGACGGGTTATCTGGATGGAATGGTGGAGCTTCAGGACGATGATTTGGATTTCGACAATCAGCGCTCTTTTGCCGTCTACATACCGGATCAAATAAAGATACTCCTTGCAGGCAATTCGGCCGACCTTCGTTACGTAAGGCTTGCCCTTTCTGCCCAACCTATTCAGGGCGAGCCCATAGTCAAGTTGAGCACCGTTCCCGTGAATTTGCTTTCAACCAATGAGATTAAGGCAGCAGACGTAATTATTTTCGCCAATGCAGGAGAATTATCCTCTGCGCAGAGAATGCAAATTCGATCGTTTGTGGAGTCTGGGGGAGGCGTCGTTTACTTTCCGGGTTCTCAGACTGACTCATCGTCGTTTCAATCCACCTGGACGAACACTTTGAACGTTCCCCCAATATCATCAGTTGTAAAGGTTCGAAGGCAATCTGGTCAACCCTCATCCATTCTCGAGTTCGACAAGATTGACTACCGCCACCCGATTTTTGAAGGAATGTTTGCGGAAGAACAATTGAACCGGAAATCATCTGGTTCGCCATTGGGAGATGTACATCGCCGTGTCGAATCGCCCACGATTTACACTCTCGTCCGATATCAATCCAATGTTCAGTCTGTCCCGATTATCACCTTGTCGGACGGTTCACCATTCGTGTTCGAACAGAAAATCAAAAAGGGTGTGGTAATACTGTTCAGTGTATCAGCGAGCACCGATTGGTCCGATTTTCCGTTGAAAGGAATATTTGTTCCATTGATCCACAGCTCGGCAACGTATGCGGCCCAGCGACAATCCATTCCACCCGAGTTCATGGCAGGAGAAAATGCGGATCTCAGTTTCAAAAATTCACCCTTGAACAGGGTGGTCGTCCAGAATCCCGAGAAAGTTGACGTCGCCAGCGATGTCGTAAGTTCCCGTGGCGAGGTCGCGTTGCACTTCCGGGGCACCTCGTTGCCGGGGATCTATTCAGTGAAATCCGATAAGGCTCTTCTGAAACAGTTTGTCGTAACCCTCAATCCGGACGAATCGAATACCGTACGTGCAGACAACAAAACGGTTGAGTCTATGTTGCAAATGCTAGGCATTTCAATGAAAGCGGTAGAGACTATCAATCAGAAGGCAGATGTCCAAAAAGCCGTCGTTCAATCGCGCGTTGGGATTGAACTCTGGAAGTATCTCGTCGTTGCGGCACTGTTGATTGCTTTGATTGAATCACTCGTTGCGCGGACTGGAAAAAAAGAAATGGGTCCTGAGAGTTTTCCCTCAAGGACTGTCTCGAACACCATTTTATAACCCTTTGATCGACCAATGATAGAACTGGCCCAACTTGGAAAGGAGCGATGCATACTCGTCGGTGTTTCCACACGCACCCTTTCCAGGGAAACTACAGAAGAGTCTCTCGACGAACTTGCGTTGCTCGCGGACACGGCCGGAGCTGAAGTATTTGCCCGCGTCACACAAGACCGAGATCGGTACGATGCCAGTACATTCGTCGGCAAAGGCAAGGTGGAGGAGCTTCGGACGCTTGTAACAGAAAACGCAATTCCATTGGTTATCTTTGACGACGATCTGTCACCAGCACAGGTTCGCAATATCGAACGCGAACTGGAATGCAAAGTCTTGGACCGGAGCGGCCTGATTCTCGACATTTTTGCATCTCGTGCAAAAACGAATGAGGCCAAAACTCAGGTAGAGCTAGCTCAGCTTCAATACTTGCTTCCCCGGCTGACTGGAATGTGGACTCATCTTTCGAAACAGTTCGGAGGCGTTGGCACGAAAGGTCCGGGCGAGACTCAGATTGAGACCGATAGGAGAATCATCCGGACCCGGATCGGCCATCTGAAAGAGAAGATCGAACGATTTGGACAACAAAGGGTAACACAGAGGAAAGGGCGAACAAAACACATTCGTGCCGCCCTAGTGGGGTATACGAATGTCGGCAAGTCAACGCTGCTCAATCTTCTGTCGGGTTCGGATGTATTCGTTGAGAACCGGCTTTTTGCCACGCTGGATCCCACCACCCGGCTCGTGCCGCTATCTTCAAACACGGAAATCCTGATGACTGACACGGTGGGCTTCATACGGAAGCTCCCCCATCACCTTGTGGCGTCCTTCAAAAGCACGTTGGAAGAAATCAGCGAAGCGGACATCATCCTTCACGTGAGTGACATCCTGAGCAAGACGTTCCAGGATCAGATCATGGTTGTCAGCGACACTCTGGCAGATCTCGGTGTGGCGGATAAGCCTACGCTCATGGTATTCAATAAGATCGATGGCTTAACTGACCGAAGCATTATTGCCGCGACGTCAGAACAATTCCCTCAATCCGTATTCATTTCCGCAACGCGGGGAATCAATATCCTGGGACTGAAGGATGAGGTAACGAAACTACTCCGCGAGGAGTTTGTCGACAAGACGTTTACGATTTCGCAAAGGGATCAAAAGCTCATATCCTATCTCCATACCGCGGGTGAGGTTCTCGATAAAGAATACAGTGAGAGTGCGGTCACTCTCTCGTTGAGGATACGAAAGAAGGAATTCGAGCGGGTTATGAATATGGTGAGCAAGACAAAGTAAACTCCATCCCCTCCTTAACGCTTCTGATGCATCCGCTCGGCGTGTTAGCGCTCGGGAATCTTGACGATCGTGGTACCTTTGAACGCCTTCTGAAATTCTTCAACGTCCTCCTTCGATCCCACGATATCGCCCCAGTGTATTGGAATGACGGCTTTTGGCATGAAGATGTTGGCAGCGGAAGCCGCTTCCTTTGCATCCATCGTATAATTTCCGCCGCACGGAAGAAACGCTATGTCGCAAACCATTTTTCTCATTTCGGGTGTGGAGTCAGTGTCTCCGGCGTGATAGATCTTCTGGCCTGTCGAGAGAGTGATGCAATATCCGACCCAACGGTTGTGCTTCGGATGAAACTGTTTGCTCATGTTGTAGGACGCAACCGTTTGGACTTTGAGTCCGGCAACATCGTATAATTCTCCCGGCACGACGGTCACCACGTTACCCTTGATCGATTTGGCGACATCCTTTGGAGCCACGAAGAGGGTCCCCTCTTTTCTTATCTTCTCAATATCCTGCGGAGAGAAATGGTCATAATGAGAATGTGTGATAAAAATGACATCTGCGCGCGGTGAGTTCTCGGGAAGTTTCCATGGATCGATGTAGAGCTGTTTGCCGTTGTCTTCAATCCGAACTGAAGCATGCCCGAGCCAATGAATGTGTTTATGCTCCATAGGGCCTCCTTGTGTGGGGAGAACTAAACGTGCCGCCAGCAAAATCTGAAGTATGGGTATTGTTCCCGTGATGTTCATACTGACGACCGACGACGACGACGTCAATGTTTTTTCGCTAGTTTTGCCCTGGCCTTTGTAAATCCAGGCTTGAGGACATCATAAATCAAAGCTATGCGCTGTTTGTACGGGATAAATGCGCTTTTCATCGCATTGATGGTGAGTTTTTCCAAATCGTGAAGACTGAGTCCAAACACTCTGGACGCGACCTCGAATTCGTCAGACAGCGTAATCATGCTCATCAGGCGATCGTCGGTATTCAGCGTGACCCGGAATTTGTATCGATTGTAAATCCCGAACGGATGATTCTCAATTTTGTCGATGGCTCCTGTGTGGAGATTACTCGTGAGACACATTTCGAGAGGAATTCTCTTGTCAAGGACGTATTGTGCAAGGGTTCCCATGCTCAGAACCTCGCCATCCTTGATTCTCATGTCTTCAATGAGCCTCGTCGCGTGCCCAATCCTGTGCGCGCCACACCACTGGATAGCCTGCCAAATTGATTCTTTGCCAAACGCCTCCCCTGCGTGGACTGTTATGTTGAAGTTTTCACGCTGGATGTAGTGAAATGCGTCAACGTGTTTCTTGGGCGGATATCCTCCTTCTTCGCCCGCAAGATCAAATCCGACAACTCCTTGTGCACGGAAATCAATCGTGAGCTCTGCCATCTCCTGTGAGACTGACGGATCCATGTTGCGCATCGCGCATATGATAAGTCCATAATGTACCCCCCAGTCCTTCTTGCCACGCTCCAATCCTTTGAGTACCGCCCTCACTACTTTGTGTGTATCCAATCCTTTTTGCGTGTGCAGGACAGGAGCAAAGCGCGTTTCAAGATAGACTACGCCGTCCTTTTTCATATCCTCGAGAGTCTCATACGCTGCTCGTTCGAGCGCCTCTTCATTCTGGAGGACTCCACACGTGTGCTCGAAACCCTCAAGAAAGAGTGGCAAGCTACCCCTGGTTGCGCCACGGTGAAACCACTCCGCCAATTCACCGGCATCGTGTGTAGGCAACTTGTCATACTTTGTGTCCTTGGCGAGGTCAATGACGGTCTGTGGACGGATGCCGCCGTCCAGATGGTCGTGCAGAAGAACTTTTGGCAATGTTCTTAAGAACTCTTTTTTGAATTTCATAGGATTTCACGTTTTGTCATGGATGAATGCAAGTATATTGGGAATTCAGTTCAGTGTTCCAATTGCGTTTTCCACTTTCCGTGTCAGGCTCCCGTCCAGAACGAGTGCCAGCGACTTTTGGATGTCATCATACAGTATTCGATCGTCATCCAGATGTTTTACGAACTTCCGGACATGACGATGTGCTCCTTCCGTTCCTTTTCCAGCTTTCATTGTGGATATTGAATTTAAGGATTTGGCAAAATCGAGGCCTTGACTTGCACACAGCAGTTCAATAGCCAGAACAGCCTGAACATTCCTCAACACCCTCCAGACTTTTTGGGCGCTGACTGATCCCATGCTGTTATGATCTTCCTGGTTTGCAGAGGTCGGAATGGAGTCAACGCTCGCAGGGTGACAGAGCACTTTATTTTCGGATACAAGAGAGGCTGCTGTATACTGGGCAATCATAAGCCCCGAATTTAGTCCTCCCTTTTCAGTCAGGAACTTCGGCAAACCACTGAGGGATCCATTGACAAGACGTTCGATTCTGCGCTCGGAAATGTTGGCGAGCTCAGACAAGGCAATAGCCAAAAAATCCATCGCCAATGCCATTGGCTGGCCGTGGAAATTGCCCCCTTCGAGGTGAACTTTGTCGCGCGGAAAAATCAGCGGATTGTCATTTGCAGAATTGATTTCGATTGAGACTTTATCGTAGACATAGTCAATTGCATCACGGGAGGCCCCGTGCACCTGAGGAATGCAACGCATCGAATAGGCATCCTGCACGCGGGGATCATCGAAGCGATGAGATTCACGCAGGTCACTGCCCGCCATCATTCGTCTCAGATTTGATGCTACATTCTTCTGACCTTCGTAGGGGCGAAGTTTGTGTATTCTCTCATCGAAGGGTGTCTCGCTCCCGCGAAGGGCCTCGACACTCATGGCAGCTGCGATATCTGCAATCCCAGCCAACGCTCGCGCATGCTGTACTGCCAGGGCAGCGTACGCAGTCATCATTTGCGTCCCGTTGATGAGCGCTAGTCCTTCCTTTGCAGTCAACCGCACCGGCTTCAAACCATATCGACGCAGAGCAACGCCCGCGTTCAGGATTCGTGTCGTCACAACTCTTCCTTTATGACTGCCATACACTCTACCTTTTCCCATCATTGCCAGCACAAGATGTGCAAGCTGAACCAGGTCTCCGCTTGCTCCAACGGACCCCTGCGACGGAATCACTGGCAGGAGATTCTTGTTCAGCATTTCTTTCAACAAGTTGACGGTCTCCAGACGCAAGCCCGAGTACCCTTTCGCTACAGCGTTGATTCTCAAGACCATCATTGCGCGCACAATTTCGGTTGGTAACGGGTCACCCGCGCCCGCCGCATGACTCAAAATAAGGTGCTCCTGAAGATTTTCAATATCCTTTTTGTTGATTCTAACGTTTGCGAATTCACCAAACCCGGTCGTGACGCCGTACACGGTTTCTCCTGACTCAATCCACTCCTCTACCAGCGCACGAGCTGCGTTGATCTGTTTGCGGGCTCCAATCGACAGGCTGACGGCGCGGTTGCCATAAGCTACCTCGCACACTTGGGGAATCGTGAGAGTGTCGCCTTCGATTGTGATATTTCCAGAAGAAAGGTGTTTCAGGTTTGGGCCTAAAGAATTGCGTAATGCTGACGAAAACTTACTATTCAATTTAAGGGAGGTATTCTACAAATACAATGACCTTGTAAAAAGGTGAATCCGAGAATCCGATTGACTTTGGGCCTTAATCTCTTTATTATCTTGCTGTTTCTAGACGGGGTTTTGTAAATTCCTCAAAGCTGTTCTCTTTTTTCTTTTTTACAAGGCCACCGTCTATCTTGCCCCAGCGTCGAGAACAAACCCTTATTCTTCAATTTGACAAAGAGTATGGAACAGGAAAAAGTCAGCGTATTGATCGCGGACGATGAAGACCCGTTGCGCATGACGGTGGCGGCGTGGCTCAAAGACGAAGGGTTTGAGGTTGATCAGGCTGCGGACGGCGAAGAAGCAATCCGCAAGATTTCGTCGAAGGACTACGATGTCGCCATCCTGGACATCAAAATGCCGGGGGCTAACGGCCTCGAAGTTCTTCGTTACGCAAAAAAGAATTCGCCATACACAGAAGTCGTCATGATGACCGGCATGAGTGATGTCGGAATGGCCGTTGAGGCGATGAAGCTCGGCTCGAGAGAGTACTTGACAAAGCCGGTCGACATGGATCAACTTGTTCCTCAACTCCGTGCGATGTTAAAGAAGCGCGATGCCGAAGAACGCATTCGCCGTCTGCAAACCGAGCATACTTCACGGCTCCTCTATGACCTTCACAATCCAATCGCCGGTCTCAAACAGAGTATCGGTTATCTCTTGAAAGGGATGGCCGGTCCACTCGGTGACCATCAGAAAGAATTGTTGGGATACATGACTACCTCGATCGACAAGGTTGTCGGACTTCTCAGCGATATGATGGATCTTACCAAGCTTGAAGGTGGACGGGTTCGGCTCAACAAAGGAATCGGCGCCCTTGAATCGACTGTCAACGCCATGACGCAAGAATTCAGGGTACCGATCGAATCCAACAAAATTACTCTCGATGTCTATTTTGAACCAGAGTTGCCACCCGTTGAGTACGATTCAGAAAAGATTGCCCAGGTGATTCATAATTTTCTTAGCAACGCCATCAAGTACACTCCTGCACAAGGGGCCATCGTCATACAGGTACGCAAAGTTGCTCTCGTTCTGGAAGAGGGGCAACAATCTTCAGAATTCGAGATGGTTTCAGTCTTCAACAGTGGGCAAGGCATTCCAAAGGAGGAATTGCCGCTGATTTTTGATCGGTTCCGCGATCTCGTCGCCGCAAAAGATGACAAGAAACGTACGACTGGATTGGGACTCGTCATTTGTCAACGGATCATTGAAGCGCATAATGGAAAGATTTGGGTCGAATCTGAATTAAACAAGGGCGCCACATTCTTTTTTGCCCTCCCCATTCGCTAGAGAGTTCTGCTCCAAACGTCCTGGATGACGGACGCACCTTCCGAGCTTAGCTATGAAAAATGAGTTGATATCGATTCTAGTCGTAGATGACGAAGAGTCTTTCCTCAGCCTCCTACAATCAACATTGGTCCAGGAAGGATATACCGTTGACAGCGCATCCGACGGAGTCGCGGCCATCAACAAGCTCCAGTTGAGGCCCTATGATCTCGTGCTGCTTGATGTAAAAATGCCCCGCGTCGACGGCGTGGAAGTGCTCAAGTTCGCCAAAGATCATTACCTGGACACCCAGGTGATCATGCTTAGCGGTGTCAGCGACCTCCGCATTGCTGTGGAATGCATGCAAATCGGCGCCTACACCTACATTACGAAACCGTACTCCGTCGAAGAACTTCTGACAGTGATCAATCGGGCTCTCGAACGCAAACGCCTGATGATTGAGAATAAAGTCCTTAAGTCCGAACTTGCACGCCATGCAATGTTCGGCAACATCGTCGGTACCAGCAAACCGATCCTTGAGGTGCTTCAGATTGCTTCAAAAGTTGCTCCCACGGATTCCAGCGTGCTCATTGAAGGTGCCAGTGGCACCGGAAAAGAACTCATCGCATCATTTCTCCACCAGAACAGTCTTCGCAAAGATCAACCCTTCGTTGCCCTCAATTGTGCTTCCATACCGGAGACGCTGATCGAGAGCGAACTCTTCGGTCACGAGAAAGGCGCCTTCACCGATGCAATCGTAACAAAACAGGGTCTCGTGGAAATAGCAAACGGCGGCACACTCTTCCTCGATGAGATCGCCGAAATTAGTCTCTTCATGCAGCCAAAACTCCTGCGATTTCTCCAGACAGGAGAATACCGTCGCGTGGGAGGGAACAAGAATATGAAGGCAGATGTGCGGGTGATCTCCGCGACAAACAAAGATTTGCGTAATCAAGTGAAAGCAAACAAATTCCGAGAGGACCTCCTGTATCGCGTGAACGTTATTACACTCCATCTGCCGACGCTGAAAGAACGTCCTGAAGATATCCCCGCCCTGGTGGAGTATTTTTTGAAGAGCAGGGTTCGCTCGAAAGAGGTAAAGCAAATTGACGCAAAGGCGTTGGACCTTCTTTCGAAATATGAATGGCCCGGCAACATCCGTGAACTTGAAAATGTCATTGAACGGGCTGCTATACTCTGTCAGGATAATGTCATTCGGATCGAGGATCTTGCTCTTCCTCTCGGGAGCAGGTCTTCAGTGGAACGACGATCGACAGACGTTGTTGGCGGCGTTCAGGTTGGCAATGCAGTATCGATGAGCGATCTCGAGAAAGCTCACATTGCAGGCGTTCTGAAGATAGTCAGTTGGAACAAGAACACAGCAGCGAAAATACTTGGCATCAGCCTGAAGACACTTTACACCAAGATTCAACAGTACAATTTGATCAAGGACTGATCCTGCTTCAATTCACTTCATCCCGGACCGCGGGATGTCGACCAGCCGATTCTCCGGAGTGACATCATTTAATCTCATTTCTCATGCTCGTCTACCTTCTGCGACACGGCGACGCAATTCAAACGGCTTCCTTGAATGATAGCGAGCGTCCTCTTTCTGACTTTGGCAGGAAGCAGGCAACGATCGTAGGTATGTTTCTCCGAAACAGCGGGGTCCAAATCGACGCCATTATCTCCAGCCCCCTCGTGCGCGCTGTTGAGACTGCGGACATTGTCCGGAAGGCGCTGGACGTTGGCAGATCCGAAACGACCGAATACCTCGTGCCGGGAACAAGGAAAAGCCAGCTCTTTGAATTGCTCAATTCATTTCGTGTCGGTTCGGTGCTTCTCGTGGGACACGAGCCTCACTTGAGTCAGACGATCTCGATTCTCTTATCCGAACGGGAAGGTCTGCCGATTGAAATGAAGAAGTGTTCGCTGGCATGCCTTGTTGCATCCGAGCCGGTTCGCAACGGTCATGCGCTGCTGCAATGGCTCTTGTCGTTCGAACAAATGGAGTTGCTGCATCATTGATTCCATCCAACCAACCAAGTATCTTGTACGGGAATTCTCCGGAGAATGCCAATGGAACTCAAAATTGTAAGAATTGACAAGCCCGAGGAAACAAACTTCATTCTCGGCCAATCGCACTTCATCAAGACGGTCGAAGACATTCACGAGGGGGTCGTTCAGACGAGTCCGCACATGAGGTTCGGACTGGGATTCTGCGAATCTTCCGGTCCAGCTCTCGTTCGATGGACGGGGAACGATCCCAAACTGATCGAACTCGCAAAACGAAATGCTCTAAATCTATCCGCAGGGCACACCTTCATTCTCTTCATGGAAAACGGTTTCCCGGTCAACATCCTTAATACAATCAAGAATCTGCCCGAAGTGTGCAATATCTACTGTGCGACCGCGAATCCAGTGGAAGTCATCATAGCGGAAACAGACCAAGGCAGAGGAATTCTTGGTGTCATCGACGGCGTAAAATCGAAAGGGATAGAATCCGAAGCTGACATCAAGACGAGAAAAGCATTTCTAAGAAAAATAGGATACAAGCTGTAACGATCTCGCACTCGAATTCGGAAGGTGAACTATGAAATATGCCCTTGTTTTGATTCTTGCCGGTTTGCTCATGAGCTGCAAGTCGGACCAAGACCTGCGAACATTGATCCACGATGAAATCGCAAAATCATCCGCCAAGACGTTTTATCCAAGTCAGGATGTTATTGGCCCATATTGTCCTGCCGTGAAAGCAGGTCCGCTGCTCTTCGTGTCCGGACAAGTTGGCATCGATCCTCAAACAGGCAATTTTGCCGGGGACGACATTGAAAGTCAAACCAAACAGGCCCTTATGAACATGACCTCAATTCTGACGAAAGCCGATTTCGATTCAAGCGACGTCGTCCAATGCTCGGTCTACCTAAAGGACATGAAAGATTTCCAGCGAATGAACCTGATTTACGGCGGATTCTTTGCCGAAAATAAATATCCGACCCGCACAACGGTCGAAGTGTCAAATTTGCCAAGGAATGCGAGAATCGAAATCTCTGCAATAGCATACAAATCGAAATAGTTGCTTGCACACCACTAAACGAAGTCCTCGTTGAACAGGTTGCCCCTCTGTTCAACACTGACCTTAATCCTGCCATGAAAACCATGTCTGATAAGAATAGAATCATTACCGCGCCACGCGGCAATCAACTCTCGTGCAAAGGATGGCTTCAGGAAGCTGCATTGCGAATGTTGATGAACAACCTCGACCCGGAGGTCGCGGAGAAACCTCAAGACCTTATTGTGTACGGAGGAACTGGAAAAGCAGCCCGCAACTGGGAGTGCTTTGATGCGATCGTCCAGAGTTTGAAGAATCTTGAGAATGACGAAACGCTGCTCGTG
>JADGQA010000322.1 GCA_017882185.1 Bacteroidota bacterium | reverse complement strand
AAAGTAAACGTCTTTGGTATTTGAGATGGTGTCCCGATGGATGTGAGGACTTCTGTGGGCACTGCGAGGTAATCAACGTACATCCATCCCCAGGACATTTGCATTTGAATGATATTGGGACCGGACACCAAATCAACATTCAAGCTTTTTTCGTACCATGCGGATGTAGAAGCGCCGGCAAATTCCAGTGCAGCGACTTGCATGCCGTTTACGTTAATAAACTGTGTCTTTGATCCAAACGGTACTTTGTAGCCAAACGTTATTTGATAATTTCCGGCCGATGACACATTGTTAAACTGCCACGTAATTTTTGCGGTCGTGTCATTCGACCCCGTGGCAAGGCTTACATAGGCGCCTTTGCTTGCTGTCGCATCGCTCCCCACTGACATGCCCGGGCCTGTTCGCATTGCGCTTTCCGCTTCAATCCTTGTCAAGGGCGGCTTGCCGAATGTAAGATGGACCAAAGGGGATACTCCCTGATGTGCGCTATCATTGGTTGCCACTGCCTTCAGGGCGTACTGACCGGGAGGTATGCTCTTCCAAGTAAACGTGTAATAGCTTGTGTCCGCGTGCATAGAATCTGCTACGAGGACTGATCCGATCTTCTGCGTGTCAGCGACGAAGAATTCCAGCGAATCGACGGTCAGAGTATCGGTCACTATCACACGGAATGATATTTGCGTGCTATCCGGGAATACTCCGTTGTCTGCCGGACTGGTAATTGTCACAGTCGGCCAGTCGGCCGCGATCCCCAGGATATCGACATCGGCTTCGTGATTATCCCACATGTATTTTGTCGCAGCCAACATGTCAGCGTGAGCAGTAATACCGACATCTGTCCACGACCACGCGAGTGCGCCTGCGTAATTATTTTGGTACAAAACATCATAGAGTGTCTGCTTCGAAAAGGAGGGGTACGTGGTTGTGAAGTCCGTGATCCCAAACTCTGCCACCACAATCGGTTTGCTGAGTCCCCAGATACCTGCGACATTGTGGAACGGCGACAACGATGTTAGTCCCCACGAATAATAATGTACTTCATAGAAGTCGAGCGTCCCGAGCGAATCCCCGCCGGCTGCTATCAGGCGGTCGTCTCGATAGTAATTGGAATTCGGCCCGCCCGGTGAGGCCACACGCTGTAAATATTGATCAAACTCATCCGCGCTCAATGACAGCCGATTCTTGAGATTGAATTCAACCCTCATTGCCTCTCGTTGCGTCGTGCTTATCTTTGCGAGTTCCTGCCTCACACTTGCCGGAAAAGGGGCAAGATCGGAGAGGCTCTTGAAACTCCACGCGCCATTCGTGACCTTGGCCGAAGGATCCGCCCGATGGATTGCGCCTGCACAGAGATTGACAAATCTTTGAATCACCGACATGGAGACATGCTGATCGGCGTCGTAGAAATACCAGTAGTTGCTCATCCCTTCGGGTTCATTGAATATTTCCCACGCGAGAATGCCCGGATTTCCTTTCAGCGAGTCAACCATCGGAATGAGACAGTTATTGATGTACGCGCTGATGTACGCAGTATCATTGAGAAGCTTCAAATTGCGATTGACATTGCCACTGTGCAGCATGTCGAAGGACCAGAGACAGAGATTCATTCCAATTTCCCTCTCCCATGCGAGATTCAGTGCGTGTTTCAAGTTCGCGATGGTATTGGTGCCCGGACCTACTACAAGTCCTGTGTCGTTGAATTGCGGTGTGCTTGCTCCGTTCGTATGCAGCCACCAGCGCATGGCGTTACCACCGCTGTTGTGTATTTGCAGCAGGATGTCGGCGAATGAAGTGTAGTCGACGGTACCGGAGCCGATATCGTTGGCAAAACTCATCCACGCCAAATTGCCTCCGCTGAGGAACAGTTGCTGGTTGTTGTACGAAATCCGCTTGGGTTGAGAGAATACTCCCTGGGGAATGAGTGCAAGAATGAAGCAGGTAATGACTATCGGAACAAGACGCATGATTCCTCCCATCTGCTGAACGGTCGCTTGATTTGTTTTGACAACTGATGCCAAGGTTTGTCATGTTTTGTAAATGATATGTTCACTTGAGCTCAACACTTTTGGTCAGGCGAACATCTTTTGAAGATGAACCGATCAGAAGCGTGAATCTACCCTTTTCGGCAAACCAGTCCTTCGTTTGTGGATTCCAGAACGAAAAATCTTTCTTGTCCAAAGTTAAAGAGACTGTTTTACTTTGTCCTTGTTTCAGGTCAACTTTCCGAAATCCCTCCAGTTCTTTGACAGGACGCGGAACGGAGCAATCAACGTCCTGTACGTACACTTGTGCCGTTTCCAATCCTTGTCGTTTGCCGATGTTTTTGATTTTGAAACTCACCGTGATCTGATCGTTTTCGCCGAATACTTCTTTGGACACGCGAATATCGGTGTACTCAAATTGAGCGTACGAAAGCCCGTGTCCGAACGGATACAGGGGCTCTATGTTCTTTTTCTCATACCATCGATATCCGACGAAAATTCCTTCGGTGTAGTTGATGTCGAACACCGGATGAGCCCTTTCTTCCTTGTCGTTCCAACCTGTATAAAGATCCTCACCTTTAGGAATGTATCCGAATCCCGGAGAGTCTCTGAATTCTTTCTCGATCGTGATCGGAAGTTTTCCTGAGGGATTTGTCTTGCCGGAGATGATCTCGGCCAATGCCTGATTGCCGATCTGCCCTCCATACCAGGCATAGAGGATTGCCTTTGCCTTGTCGTTCCAGTCGGTCATGCGAATGCCACTTCCCGATGTGACGATGACAACCGTGTTTGGATTCCCTGCAACGCACGCCTTCACCAGGCGTTCCTGGTCTTCCGGAAGCGCGAACGGACGGTCCCATCCCTCGCTGTCGCTCGTCCCCACGTTGCACAAAACGACCTGCGCCGATTTGATCTGCTGTGGCGTAGGATTCTTCACATACGTCAATCGCTGTCCGAATTCCTTCTTCAACTCGTCAAGCATCATTCTGTTGTCATATCCCTTGACGGTTGCGGATCCTCCGCCCATGGCCAATGTGTCAACGTATTTCCCTGTCAATAGAATCGTTTTGATTTCTTTTCCGAGTGGCAGGATGTTACCGTCATTCTTCAGGAGAACAATTCCCTCTCGGGCTGTCTGCAACGCAACTGTCTCATGGTTCTTGAAACTACTCTCATCAACCGGAATTCTCGAGTTCTTATCCAATTTCATCGCATAATATGTCCGGAGTATGCTCTTGGCCATTCGATCAATGTCCGCGACCTTCACCTTTCCCTCATCGATAAGAGTGTGCGCGTCTTTCAGAGCGATAGCGAGTGGCATTTCCAAATCCTGGCCGGACCTTGCGAGCTTTTCACCATCGTACACAGACCACCAGTCAGTCATTACCAGCCATTTGAAACCCAGCTGTTTTCGCAA
>JADGQA010000321.1 GCA_017882185.1 Bacteroidota bacterium | reverse complement strand
AAGGTGCAGGATTTTCAACGCCGAAGGTCGTTACATATTCGGAATTACGAACGACTTCCAGAACAGAATCATGTGTTCGAACAAGTCGCAGGGAGAATTTCGCATTCATTTCCCTAATCGTGGGGTTAGGAATGAAGCTCTTGGTACCGCTGTTCTATCTCATTCATCAAACCTATTGAATCACATAAGGAGGCTATCGTGCAGTCAAGGCTTTTTTTGATTCTGATCACTCTTGCGCCTTTTATGGCTCAGGCAAATGCTCCAAAGTCTATGCAGAGTGATACATCAATCGCAGCAAATGAAGGCTCCCTCGAAAACACAATCAAACTTGAATTTGGCCTATTTCCTTTGCGGGGAGAACAGAATTGGAAGCCGACCTATTCCATCCGTACCGGTATCAGAACTAGACTCTCACATAGGATATCATTGTGTGGTTACGTTGATTACTACATGTACAGCTTAGGCATCCCAGGCGGGACATATGGATTCTCTCCTTACCCAGCGAACAGACAGGACGTAGCCCTTTACGCGGCGCTACTATTCTCTGAGTTCTTAGAATTCGGATTCGGAGCATATTACAGTCGCTCGGACAAAATCTACGAAGTCGAATCTGGTGTCAGAACGGCGCTCTCTTCTGTAAACAGCGCTACGTCTGTACATCCTTTTATGATGATCGGTTTTCAGTATGAGGTGCGGTTAAGTGACAGACTATTGGTCCCAATTGGCCTTTACTACAGGGGAACAGATTATGGAACTGAGACTATTCCGTTGATCCTAAGAACTGGCTTAGGCTTCAAATTCTGAACCCTCGTGGTTGCTTCATTTTGACAAGATGGGTATTCGAGAAAGCTGTTATTCAAACAGTTATAGGGATAGGTGATTGTCGGACATTAGCTAGTGCCAGTTCTAAAAAGTAACCTTGTACTTTTGAGTTAGATTTTGCAGATTTGAGGGAGCCAGTCAGAAAGGATCCCTCAATGAGTTCATTCGTTCGTTCTTTGACAATAGCTGAGGGTAACCACATCCAACGCATACTGCGTCGTGGCAAGAGCCGGACACCGTTTCGTCGGGCGCAGGTGATTATCCACTCAGCACACGGTTACACCGTGCAGGAAATAACCACAGTGACTTGCCTGCACGAGGAATATATCCGGGAGCTGATTCGCCAGTTCAATGCCCACGGCGTTGCTCTTTTCAAAGAGCGGGCTCGCAGCGGTCGACCGGTGGAGTTTGTGCCCGAGGTCAGAGCCGATATCGTCGAGATTGCCCTTTCTCCACCGAAGTTGCTGGGTTGTCCTTTCACACACTGGTCTCTCACTGGTCTCTGGAGAAGCTCCGTGAACACATTCTACAGGTTAGTGTGGTGCCCAAGATCAGCTTGGAGACCCTGCGAAGCATCCTCAAGGAGGAAGGGGTTCATCTCCAACGCACGAAAACCTGGAAAGAGTCGAACGATCCAGCCTTCCGCTCTAAAAAAAACGCCTAGATCGACTCTACAAGAGCATTCCACGTCGTTCTCATGTCGTGTGCTATGATGAAATGGGTCCCCTTGAACTTCGACCCATCGCCGGCAGAACTTGGGCAGCGGCCGCACACCCAGATCGTTTGCCTGCAACCTATACCAGACCCCACGGCACGCGTCAATGGCTGGCCTTCCTGGACACCAAGAAAGATCACCTGTGGGGATTATTCAAGCCGTCGCAAACGGTGGAGGATGTCCTCCGGGCTTTCCAATGGATGCGCTCTCGCTATCCTGTCAAAGAACGAATTTACCTGATACTCGACAACTTCTCGCCCCACAAACGGCTGGAAGTTCGACGTTGGGCACGTGAAACTAACGTCAGTCTGCTCTGGACGCCAACGAATGCATCATGGCTCAATCATATTGAATGTCAGTTCACTGAACTCAAACGCTTTGTCTTCACAAACTCAAACTACAAATCTCATCAGCAAGTCAACATCGCTATCTACGACTTCCTGCGCTATCGAAATCGTCGTAATGCAAAACACAAGAAAACTTATTTGAAACGGCACTGGGATATGCGATTCAAGACTCAATATTGGTCGGCAAAAAGGGGCTCTATCTGGCGAATTACATTGGTGGTTGTTTTCATCATAATTGCTTTGTTGGCGATCTCTGACTCGAAGCCAAAACGCGTGTTTCCAACATGCCTGGTCTCGAATACCAAGTCAGAACTGGATGTGGGTTGCTATTTTTCACTTTATGGTGTCAAGGAACTGAGAAACAGCTGCAACATTGATTCAGCGTCTGACATGCTGGTATTTGTGTTCTCAATCTTCTGTCCCGGATGTGAGGCAAACATCGTTCATTGGAATTATATCTTTGCTATGAGTGAGAGGAAGAAAGCGTCGGTAGTGGGAATTTCATTGGATCCAAAGGGACCCACAACAGCATATATTGAAGGGCAGAAAATTCAATTTCCGGTTTTCTTTTGTTCGGACCAATTCAATTTTCAGCATGCCAACCACGTGAACATCTTGCCCTTGACGGTGCTTCGATCTCATACGGGAGTCGTGCAAGGCGTTTGGAGAGGTGTATTGTCTGATCGAGACGTTCTGCGAATACAACTAGCTGTACTTGGCTAATCATCGTCTTCAGATGTCCCACTTTGATGACCGTTCCTGCCGCGACGCAAATCGTCTTACTCGCACACAAGTTGAGTAAGGACACCAATATTGTCCAAGAGGTGCCGATGCGTAGTTAAAACGATTCGTACCCGAGACGCGAAAAGAAACACACTACGAAGAGAACACGTACTTCGTACTGACTATTGTAATCATAGTATGAAAGGGGAGGCTGTTGGCCTTGGCGTAGTGTCTACTGCGAATCCAGATGCTCTCTTTTTTCGATCGTCGAGTCAACAACAGGATTTCCATGTAGAAATCCTCTGTTTCCACTGTCTGGCCTGCTTGCACAGTGGTTCGTCCCCTGCTGGAGCGTACATGATCTCGTTTATCAGAATGCTCCCCTTGGGTTGCCCAATTGAGACCAAAGTTGAAGTTGTGTCGTTTGATGGTTGTTCATCTTCAGGGAGCGATGTGATTACAAAGAACTTGTAGTCTCCCGCTCCCATGGGAGCGTGCCCTCCGAAGATCGTCACTGAATCGCCTGGTGAAACGGGGGACCCGATGACAGATGCAAATCGCTCGATCGATTCGAGGATCGCATCGCTATTTAAGTCGCAGGAAAAGTCGACTGCATAATCTGTGACGGTTTGGTTGCCAATGTTCTTGATGATGGCTGATAGGATGAGAGAATCCTTTGAGGAGCAGCAGGAGGCACTCGACCCGCATCGCCGCGAGGAGCGAGATGGAGCTGCGCTGGAGCTTACCGGGCGACTGCGGCAGAAGGGAGTGCTCCTCACTGGACGCGAGGCCAGCGGCCAGCTCGACGACCTGATGA
>JADGQA010000320.1 GCA_017882185.1 Bacteroidota bacterium | reverse complement strand
CTGTAAATCCGAATTTGCGCTCATTCAAGACTGGACCGAGAGAGTAGATGTAAGGATGATGATCCCGGAAGTCGTTCGGTTCCCAAGGTCTGGTCCGATCCAATTCCTTCATGAGCGGTATCACCTCGTTTTCCACCATCGGTTCATTGCATTCATTCAGCGCATCCCAGATAAGGATGCTCGGATGGTTCGAGTTATCGTGTATCCATTCCGTAAATTCCTTGACGATCTGATCTTTCGTCCCTGATGCCCGCCAGAATTGCCATTCATTTTGAATAAGGATTCCATACTCGTCAGCAATATCATACCAGGCACTGTAGGCCTGTCCGAGGTGAAACCGGAACGAATTGAAATTGTGGGCTTTGGGGATGTCCACAAGAACCTTCTTTATCCATTCCCTTTCCCAGGGAAGGCCTCTTCTCTGCGGATCACCAAGAAATCGATGGAATGCAATATTGCCGCCCCTCAGCAATACTTTCTTTCCGTTGAGAACGAAGTGGTCTCCCACAACCTTGAATTCTCTCATTCCAAAGGTTGTGTCAAGTTCATCGTACGTACTGTCATCTGATCCGACTACCGTCCTGAGGATATAAAGAAACGGATTTTCACAAGACCAAAGCTGTAGGTCCTCAATCGGAATGGAGATACTCAGAGTATTTTCGCCTGGTACGCACTCTGTTTTTCTGACGAATTCGGCCGAAGAAGAACGACCGGAACCCTTCTCAAAAACTCGCGCCCGAACGAGCGCTCTCCGTGGTACTTCATCGAGGTTTTCAAGGATAATCGTAGCTTGAGCCAGGCTGTTTGTCAGATTGGGAACGACTCGTGTTCTCTTGACGCGAATGTGGTCGGTAACAACCAATGAGATGTCTCCCCATATTCCTGGAATGAATGTTTGCTTTTCCTGATCATTCCCTACAGCACTTTCAGGTGGAAGAGTCGATTTGTTTCCGACGCGAATGATCAGAATGTTGTTCTGGTCATTTCGTATCCACGGATCAATACGATATTCTTGGGAGGTATAGCAACTGATGCTCTCGCCGACACGTTGGTCGTTGAACCTGACTTGTGTCCCATATTGGCTTTGCCCGATTTTCAGAAATACCGCATTTGATGCGTCGAGCTCATCGATGACGAATTCGACTTTGTGCCAGTGATATGACGCCTTTCCCCAATCATAGGGAGGCGAAGACATGTCTACGAGCGACGGGACGGATATTGTGTGATGATATGAGGAAGGAACGGAGTCGTCACTGGTCGGTTGAACTTCCCAGTTTCCGTTGAGAGAAATCGTATTTCGGGACCTCGAGCGGTTTACAGTAAACTTGCGGATCTCCGCATCGGTCGAGTCACCGGAGGTCATCGAGCCATCCGCCGGAAAATCCTGCCTGCTGCAATCCCGTGACAAGGTACCGGTTCTTTTTCATCGTCTGCCAAACAAAACCGCTGCCAAAATTTTCAATGGAAATAAGGATGGGACCTTGATCGATTCCCAGGTAGTCTTTGTCGAACCATCCTTTGGGCGTGTCTACGGTTATGAAGGATGGGTTGAACGCATCAACAAATCCGTATTTGCGGTACACCGAGTCGCCGTAGCGTGATTTCATTGACAGAAGAGCTGAGACACATATTTCAGGAGCAAACATGACCGAACCGCCAGCAGCGGTCGGTGCAATTGTTCCGTCATCGTTAACCCAATCAAATGAAACCCCTCTCGCATTATACGCCTCGAATTGCCTCTCTTTGCCGCCGTACTCAAGCTTCACCCAAGTGGGACCATCACAAGCGGTGAATCCCCAGATCGAGTCGGAATAGTCTTTCCAACCTTCGGGATTACGGATTGCATAGTCGCGTTGCGAGTATGTCGCACGACGCGAATTCTCAGCATAGTCCAGACCCTTCTCGCGCATATACGCATCTCTGATACCCCGAAAATCTATCCAGCAGTGCGAGTACTGGTGCCCAAATAATGGACCGAAGCTGATAAACTTGCGGCCAAAGTACTCCGCGAATATATAGTTTCGCTGCCACGCAGTCCAAGCTTCCGTTGAAACCGGATGCGTTGGCGATCCGAGGGCCAGCACATACATAATCATCGCTTCGTTGTAACCTGTCCAATCATTTTTGTTGAACCCGTGTTCCGGGGTCCAACTCATACAAAGGAGCGGTGGCCGAACCTGAAGCCACGTCCAATCGACGCGCCGGTAGAGGGAGTCCGCATACGCGCGAATATTCGATTCGACTTGATTCAACCTGTCAAAATACGATTGGCAGAAGAGTGCACCTGCAATGAGCAAGGCAGTGTCGACGGAGGAAAGCTCAACGTGTTCGCTGAACCTGTGGCCGTGCTTGTAATCCAGGAAATGATAGAAAAACCCTTTGAAGCCGATAGATCCTGTGGCATCCGCTGATTGCGGTTGGGACCAAAGAAATTTGAGCGTTCTAAGAACACGGTTGCTTGCAGAATCACGCGGTACATAACCTCGTTCTGCTCCGATTGGATAGCTGGTCAGGCCAAACCCGATCGCAGCCACGCTCGAGAAATTGACTGTGGGCCACCGATCGTGCGTCAATCCTGTATTCGGGTCGGTCAAATCCCAGAAGAATCGAAACGTGCGTAACTCAACATCATCGAGGAACGAAGCAGCAAGTGAATCGGGATGATAGACGGACGGTTGAGCGGAACATTGTCTCGTGAATCCAACCAGGATACAGAAGAGCGCAAAGTATTTCATCGAATGCTTAGACATGCGTATCACCGCATGAGAATCATTTTCCTAGTTTCCACACGCGAGCCCACTTTCAATTGATAGAAATAGATCCCTGAAGGCATGCCGGACCCGTCCCAGGAAAACTTGTATGTCCCCTCACCAAGTTCTCGGTCAACGATAACTGAAACCATTCTTCCCAGTATGTCATACACCTTGAGAGATACACGATCGTTCCCGGAAACAGAAAAGGATATCTCTGTCGTCGGGTTAAACGGATTGGGGTAGTTCTGGTCGAGCCTGAAATCGTGGACCCCACTTCTAGCCGGATGATCGACACTTGTCACCGTGATGAAGCCAGCCCTCGCCAACCCTGTCGCAATGGTTGAATTCTGCATCATTCGATTCCAGACCGCCTGCGTACGATAGTTCTCGATCATAATGATGATCGGCCCTTCATCGATGCCGATGTAGTCCGTATCGAACCAATTCTGTTTGATATTGAACGCATCCTTCAATCCATACTGTCCCCAGAGTTGAGAACCGTATTGATTATACATCGTCCGAAGAGCCGTGATCGACTCTACTGGAGTAAACGGGATCGATCCGGCAGCAGCTGTGGGCGCGATTGTGCCGTCATCGTTTTGCCCTGGTGGTGCACCTCGCGCCTTATAACCTGACGGCCCATCACACGAGGTCAGTCCCCAAATACTGTCACTGTAAGCGAGAGAATGATCGGAATTTT
>JADGQA010000101.1 GCA_017882185.1 Bacteroidota bacterium | reverse complement strand
GTGGAGATCAGCGAGATAAAGATGGGAAGATCAACACGAACAAGAAATTCCCGGATATGAAAGACCTGAGTGACTACGTACACGGCAAAGGTCTCAAGCTCGGCATTTATTCGTCTCCTGGACCACTCACCTGCGCTGGTTACACGGGCAGTTATCAGTACGAACAACAAGATGCTCAACGATATGCGGAATGGGGGATCGACTACCTGAAATATGACTGGTGCTCGTACGAAAAAATCGCTCCAAAACCTTCCCTGAATGAATTGAAGAAACCGTACAAATTGATGCGCGCCGCTTTGAACAGCGTAGATCGGGACATAATCTTCAGCCTATGCCAATATGGAATGGGAAATGTATGGGAATGGGGTGGAGAGGTGGGTGGTAACTGCTGGCGAACAACCGGCGATATTTCCGATTCGTGGGGAAGTATGGCTACTATTGGTTTTGATCAGGCTGGTCATGAGAAGTTCGCGAAACCGGGAAACTGGAACGATCCTGATATGCTCGTTGTGGGCCTCGTTGGCTGGGGACCCAGTCTGCACCCGACGAACCTCAAACCGAATGAGCAATACACTCACATTAGCTTATGGTGTCTTCTTTCTGCGCCGCTGCTCATTGGTTGCGATTTGAGCAAGATCGACGACTTCACGATGAGTCTCCTGACCAACGATGAAGTTCTTGCAATCGATCAGGATCCTCTCGGGGAGCAAGCAAGGCGTGTAAGCAAGGAGAATGGGGAAGAAGTCTGGGCAAAACGACTGGAGGATGGTTCGGTGGCGGTGGGTATGTTCTTTGTTGGCGAGGATACGGGTGATCCGGTGAATAGTTTTCCGTGGGAGGAGAGATCAACTGCCAAGGTGATTGCCAGGGCATCGGATTTTGGAATAAAGGGAAAGTTCGCGGTGCGAGATCTCTGGCGGCAACAGGATTTGGGGGTGTATGAGGATGCTTTTGCATCAAATGTTCCTTACCACGGCGTCGTCCTGGTAAAACTGACACCGGTGAAGTAGCAGAAACTTATGAAACATTTTGATCACTCAACGGACAAACCCCATCGCAGGTACAATCCTCTGGCCGGCGAATGGGTTCTGGTTTCGCCAAATAGGACAAAAAGGCCGTGGCAGGGTAAGGTTGAGTCCCATTTATCCGATGCGCGACCGCCGTACGATCCTGGCTGTTATCTCTGTCCGGGAAATGAACGTGCGAATGGGGCACGCAATCCAAAGTACTCTGGTACTTATGTGTTCGACAACGATTTCAGTGCGTTGCTTCCGGATATCGAGATCAATGTTCCGAATGAACATCCTTTGATCAAGCATGAAGATGTGAGAGGGGTCAGTCGTGTGCTCTGTTTTTCGCCTCGTCACGATTTGACACTTCCGCTTATGGATCGAGAAGATATCCTCGGGGTGATAGACCGTTGGGCCGAAGAAACAAGCGAACTTGGAAAGAAGTACCGGTGGGTGCAGGTATTTGAGAACAAAGGCGAGATCATGGGATGCTCGAATCCGCACCCCCATTGCCAGATCTGGGCCAGTTCGGCGCTGCCGAATGAACCTTCAAAAGAAAATGTTCATCAACGATCTTACTGGAGAAAGCATAACAAGCCTCTATTGCGTGACTATCTTCGGTTTGAAAAAAAGCACGGGGAGCGACTATTGCTGGAGAACGATGCCTGGTCGGTCGTTGTCCCATTCTGGGCTGTGTGGCCGTTCGAAACATTGTTGCTCCCGCGGCGTCACGTCCTTCGGTTCCCGGATCTGAGCGGATCTGAACGCAGCGCCCTTGCCGAAATACTGAAGAATCTTTTGACGAAATATGATAATCTCTTCAATATCTCATTTCCGTATACTATGGGGTGGCACGGTGCTCCGTTTGGTATGAAGGATGCATCCCACTGGCAATTGCACGCCCATTTCTATCCACCATTGCTCCGCTCGGCAACCGTAAAGAAATTCATGGTCGGTTATGAAATGTTGTCCGAACCTCAACGTGATATCACCGCTGAACAAGCGGCTGACCGACTGAAGCAAGTCCCCGACATACATTACACGATTGCAGGCAAGCGATCATGATTCCTCCTCAACATAGAGTTCAGCTCCACAATATTCCACTCGATCAGCAACAATGCACCAATTAACTCACCAACCAGCGCACCATTCGACAAAGGATATTTTATGAGCACCATCGGATTGACCCTTGCTGACTGGCTTATCATCTTCATCTATTTTGCATTTATTCTGGGTCTTGGCTATTACCTGAAGAGATTCACCAAGAGCCAGGAAGATTTCTTCATGGCGGGGAGGAAAAACAGCTCGTGGGTCGCCGGGCTCGCATTTCTTTCTGCCAATCTCGGAGCTCTCGAGTTGATGGGAATGGCAGGGAATACGTACAAGTACGGTATGTATGTAGCACATTTCTATTGGGTCGGTGCGATTCCGGCGATGCTCTTCCTCGCGATCTATATGATGCCGTTCTATTACAGCAGCAGAGTGCATTCCGTACCCGGATACCTAAAGTGGAGATTCGATGAAAAAACGAGAGTACTCAACGCTATCGCATTTGCAATCATGACTCTGCTCGTCTCCGGCATCAATCTTTATGCAATGGCCCTTGTTCTCCACACGTTTCTCGGTTGGAACTGGCATATCTGCATGTGGGCCTCTGCCTTGACTGTTGCGATGTATGTGTCGATGAGCGGTCTTCTCTCGGCGATATTTACGGAAATAGTCCAATTTTTCTTGATCTGGTTCGGATTGTTCCTCGTGACGTTCCTCGGTATTGTCGAAATTGGAAGCCTGCGCGAGGTATTCGAAAGGGTACCTCAGTCCTTTTCGACGCTCTGGTCGACATCGATGGATCCCTCTCAAAACGGAATGCAAGTCACTTGGGCGGGCGTCGTGCTTGGTCTGGGCTTTGTACTTTCATTTGGCTACTGGACGACCGACTTTCTTGTTGTTCAAAGAGCTTTTTCTGCAAAAGACATGCGATCTGCCCGGATGACGCCGATCATCGCTTCGTTCTTCAAAATGGCGGTCCCGTTCCTCGTGATTATTCCCGGACTCGTGGCTTTGATACTCGCTAGCGATCCGAAATATGGATTCTCTCTGCTCAAAGACGGCGGTCAAATTAACTATGACTCCACACTCCCAATGCTCATTGCCCGATATTATCCCAGCGGACTTGCTGGGCTTGGTATCACCGCATTGCTTGCTGGGTTTATGGCTGGACAGGCGGGGAACATCAGCGCATTCAACACCGTTTGGACATACGACATCTATCGATCCGTGATCAATAAGAATGCCTCCGATGATAGTCTGCTCCGGATGGGGCGTGTAACTACGATCGTAGGAATCGTCCTCAGTGTCGGGACGGCCTATTGGGCCAAAAGCGCTCCCAGCATCATGGATTATATGCAGGCGATCTTTTCCTGGGTGAATGCGCCGCTTTTTGCAACGATGTTGCTTGGCATGTTCGTCTGGTGGATCACACCAACCGGGGCTTTTTGGGGGTTGGTAAGCGGAATGGTTTCCTCCTTCACGCTCTTTCTCGCCGTCAAGTTCAACTGGCTTAATCCCCAGATCCTCGCGCTTTCGTCACCAGTCAGCGATATGGCGATAAATTTCTGGCGTGCTTGGTGGGCGTGGCTGATTTGCTTCACCGTGACCATTCTCGTCAGTTTCCATACCAAGAAGAAGCCAAAGGAGGAACTCGTAGGTCTGGTTTGGGGTATGACGGATGTTCAAGCATTGGATGCACTGCCCTGGATCAAGCGGCCTGAGTTCTATGCAGCAATATCTGTGACGATATTCATCGCACTTAACATCTATTTCTGGTAGGGAGGACACAGTAATGAAACCCATCTGGTATTTTGTCGGAATTCTTCTCTTCATCATGGGGTCGATCGTTCTGCTTGCAGGATTGTACACATGGTTTTATCCACCGCCGGAACAGAAAATTCTCGCCTATCTCCATCCTGACCTTTGGTGGGGTGCTGTGATGATCATTGCTGGAACGATCTTCCTTCTGACCAACAGAAAGAAGACTGTCGCATGATCCGTCAATGACCCAGCAAAATTCTTTGCTTACCATCATCACACTGGGTTCCTCTTGCTGAAAAGATGGCGAAAGCAGGGATTGTTCATAAGGCACCGACGCCGGTCGGTGCCTTGAGATATTGATGAGAAAAGCGTGTATGAGACGACGTTCATTGTTTTTGTGATCGATTTGTAGTACTGTCTTTTGAATCGCTTCCCTCAAGTGGAGAGGACCTTTGTCGCGCATTTCATCGTTGAACCAATACATCCTCAATGCTCTTCGTCGTCTTGCATCAAAGGTACGACTAGAGAGGAACGCGCTACGCTCGTTGCGCATCCGTGAGGCCCTCGCGCGATTAACGCATTCGCGCCTTTACGCATCACTTTTCAAAGGATCAAAATACACTTCAAAACAGGCGGAAAATGTTTGGAACAAGACTGTAGAAGTATTCCTCCGTCTGAGAATCAGAGCCAAGCTCAGTCTCATCGTCGGTGTTTCAATCGTTGGTACGACGCTTGTCATTAGCACCATTGCAACTCAAATTGAGCAACGTGAGTTGCGCCTTCAGACGAACACGGTGGGCATGACCATAGTGCAAGGTCTCGGGTCGGTGGCCAGGGATAATCTTCTTTTAAAGTCATATCCGATCATCCAGGAGTACGTCAGAAACGTTCTGCGCCACAAGATAACGGGCCTCGAGCACCTCTATGTCATCAATCGAAATGCCATCATCGTCGCAGATGCCCGGTCCGATAGTATTAATCATCAGGTTTCGGTCGAAGATTTCACCCTCATGACAAAAGTTGATACAACCACCGTGTATGAAACGGCCGATCACATACGGTTTGTACAAGCGATCTACTTCCGGCAAGTTGAAGCCAACAAGCGAATATTTCTGGGCAGCTGCTCAGCAAGTTTCTCCAAGGCTGAATTGTTCGCCCCCATCGAAGAAATGAAGTCAAAGATTCTCTTCGTTAGTTTCTCGGTCTCGCTGATCGCTATCGGTCTTGTGTACTTCGTCTCGAAAAGAATTGTCCATATTATTATCGTGCTTTCGGATGCGGCCCGACGTGTGGGTCAGGGAGATCTAAAGGTTACCGTTGTCACGCGAGTCAAAGACGAGTTGGGGATGCTCGCCCGTGACTTCAATCTTATGGTATTGCAGATCCGGGACAAGACCGAGATGCAAAAATTCGTGTCGTCTTCAACAATGGAAATGATAGCAGGAGGCCATGAAGCGAAACTGGGGGGAACGCGCAGGCCGATTACGGCGATGTTTACTGATATCCGCGGTTTCACTTCATTTTCGGAAAAGCATTCTCCCGAAGAGGTGATCGAAATACTGAATCTCTATCTTGACCTGCAGACTCAGATCATTCAGAATCACAAAGGGGTTGTCGACAAGTTTCTTGGCGACGGCATTATGAGCATCTTCACCGGGGACAATCAGACAGTCAATGCCATTGAAGCGGCAATTCACATTCAGCGCGAATTAGCGAAGATGAACAATCGGCGCAAAACATGGAAGGATCATGTCTTGGAGGTCGGAATCGGAATTTCCGCCGGCGGCGCTGTTCTCGGCAGTATCGGATCGCAGGATCGCATGGACTACACAGCAATCGGGGATACCGTCAACCTTGCATCGCGGCTATGTGGCATCGCTGCGTCAGGCCAGATCATGGTCACCGAAGAGATCATCCAGATGCTCGACGGCAAGTTCCAATCGCGATCGGAAGGCAAACTGCCCATCAAGGGGAAGCAGAATCAAGTCCCTGTTTATCAGATTCCTTATCAATCCTCATGACCCTTCTTCGCTCGATCGGTTTTGCCGCTGCATTGGCAGCGTGCACAGCGTCGGTCTCAGCTCAACAGCAGGCATCGGGGACAATTGACTATGTCCTCGGCAATTCTTCGGTCATGTGGATACCCCGCAGTTCATCGATCTTCCTCAATCCGGGCGAACTGGCGCGTTTGCATCAAAACGAGTTTCTTGTTTCCTCCGGCCGGTTCAAATCCCTTGCCTCAATGAGCGGTGCAGTCTTCGTTCCCGGCACAGGGACGTTCGGTCTTGGGGTCGCACCTACGGTCAATTCGACGCAATATAGCGTCGGGTTTGGCCGCCTCATTGGCGACTACAACACTGCCGGTGGTGCGGTCTCTGTCATTCCGAGCGCGGAAGGAAGTGTTCGCCTTTCGTTCGGCGGCTCAATTCACCTTCCTGTCGGCGGGCAAGAGACTGGTGCTCACGCTGCGTTAAGTGTGACCAACGTCCCATCAAAAGCCATTGTGAACATAGGAGGAGCGTATTGGCTGGTTCCGAACACTGTCCGTCTACAGTTGGCAACGCGAACGCGTACTGAACGCGCTGAATTCTTTGGTACGGAAGTAAGAGCGCTGGAAGGCTTCCACGTTCAGGTAGGAACACGCGGCTTCAACAAGTTTCTTGCGGGAGCAAGTTACACGACCTCCTATGCGATCCTTGAGTTCGGCGCCGGACCTGAAGGTGTCTCATTTACCGTGAACGTACGGATTGGCGACGCAGCCTCAGACACGCACGATGAGGCATACAGTCAGGGAGACGAGGCCTACATTGACCAACAATACGGAGATGCGAGAGAGTATTTTCTAAATGCCCTTCAATATAACGAGTATGATAGTGCATCACGTGTCATGGCCGAGAAGTCGCGACATATGATGGACTCGTCGGTCACGGCCCTCCTTCATCAGGCAAACGAGAATGAAGGACAATTGAACTACATAGAGGCCATGAGAGCTTACGCGCAGATCTTGAGAATCGATCCCCAACAGACCATGGCGGCCTCCAACCTCGCCAACGTTGAAAAAAAGCTTAGGCTCTATGTTCAACAGCTGCTCATTGCCGGTGACAGCCTGACAAGTCTTCATGAGGTTTCTCGCGCGCGGAAATCGTACGAGCTTGCCTTGGAACTCGACCCCGAAAATGATTCAGCTTCTGTTCGAATCGACGCACTGGAAAACCTATCAAAGGAAAACGTTCTTTCGCTGCTTTCAAAGGCACGGTCATTGGTTAGAAGGAATCAACTCGATGAGGCGCAGAAGGAATTTGAGCGAATCCTGTCCACTGACCCGAACAATTCTCAGGCAAGGTCAGGACTGCGCACGATTGATACCCGAAGAATCAATGAGCAGTTGGCGCGCGGAAAAGCTGCTTATGATGCCCAACGATTCATCGAAGCTCTGCAGATTTTCTCGGATATCATCCAGAAGGACCAGAACAATAGGGAGGTCAGACAATTCCTCGAAAAAACCAGAGGCGTGCTAAAATCTGATGTGGACCGGCTGTTCAAGACAGGATTACAGTTCTATATCAAGGAAGATTTCAAATCTGCAATCACTGCGTGGGACAAGGTCCTCATGATACAACCTGAGGATAACTCTACGCTCGAATATCGCAAGCGCGCTCAAGAAAAGCTTAAAGCCCTCGAACAGTTCAAGTGAAGTCGCGGCAGTTCAACACACCCGTACATCGGAGTGCTCTGGGGGGAAAGAGTTGCCTGATAGACCAATGCAGAAGATCCAACTCAGATATTATGCGGAGTTGAACGATTACCTTCCTCCCGACCAACGCTACGCTACAAATTCACGTTCGATTGAAGTACATCAAACCATTGGAGAGATTATCCAAGATTGTGGTGTTCCCCTCGATGAAATCGACGTGATCCTCCTTAACGGTAAATCGGTTGATTTCTCCTGCGAAGTATCCGATGGCGACATGGCAAGCATCTATCCCGTCTTTGAATCATTCAACGTAAGTACAATTTTGAGAATACGATCCAAGCCCCTCAGGGAATCGCGATTTATTCTTGATGTTCATTTGGGAAAGCTGGCGTACTATCTGCGGATGCTCGGCTTCGACGCACTTTACAGGAATGATTTTCGCGACGAGGAACTCATTCGCCTTTCCGTGGCCGAAAGACGCGTCCTTCTGAGCAAAGACAGGAAATTGCTTGCTGATCCTCAGATAACCCGTGCGCACAATGTTCGGGCTATGCATCCTCGCCAACAATTGATTGAAGTTCTGCGACGCTTCGACCTGTTTGATTCCGTGTTGCCATTTCAGCGCTGCATTCGATGCAATTCATTGCTCGAGCCAGCACCAAGAGAGAGTGTTTTGATCCTTTTGCCACCTTCGGTTGCACAGTCTTTCAATGAATTCCAGCGATGTCCGCTTTGTAACCGAGTGTTTTGGAAAGGTTCGCATTACACCAGAATGGAAACCTTTATTAAGAACATTTTGAATTCGGAAGGAGAAGAGCCACTCTACGAGTCTCTCCCGCAATTGAGAAGAAATAAGATTTGAAATGGTACTGCAAACTGAAGAAAGCGTTGATAAGATTGAAGGAGAGCTCATTTGGCCATAGTCCTCGACCGTAGTTCGGTTTCTGGGCAATCAGAACGATTTTGGGCAAGATCATCCTGATTTGGCCGTTTTACTAACTCCATCACGACAGCGCGCGTGGACACATTCAATGTATAAATGCTTTAAGCAAGCTTGACTATTACACCTAAAATCAATAGATTAGCTGGCAGATTACTCGGACGTAGGGTCCACGGATCAATCTCGCAATTTCCGCCAGAAAATGGCAAAATACGCCGGATCTCCACGCTCTACCGACAATTTACTGCAAGTTGCCGGATTTCTCAAGCAGGCAGACAAGCTTGTGAGAGACCGAAACTACTCGTCGGCGTTGGATCAAATCGCAAAAGCACGGGCCAAAGACCCGAGCAATTCCTACGCTGAGGCATATGAGCAGAGAGTGAAGTTGCTCATGAGCGCCTTCAACGCGAACAGCCAACCAAGGAATTTTTCGCATAGTCTTGATCCAAGTACCTCTCATTCTTTCTCTCAACATCTTGAGAGTATTGCTAACCTCGCCATTTTAGAAGCCCATCGAACTGCCAGCTTATCCATGCAGCAGGATAACCTGGAAAAACAGAAGTCTGAATCGAGACTCAACGCGGTCGATAATTCTGTCCATACTCCACAGGATGAAAAAGAATCGCGGCATGGCAATGAAGTTCAAATAAGTGAGTATATCCATTCAGCGGAGGAAATGTTCCATAGACGGCACCTCGATGAAGCTTTAAATATTCTCACGCCGGCAATATTGCTTGATCCACTCAACAAGGCAATTCTTGATCTCGAACACAAAATACATAATGCTCAAGAAGAAGAGATCGTAACACGGTTGAGGCAATTTCAGGAAGAGGATCTTGAATCCAGACAAGCCCGCGAAGTAAACAATTTGGAAATACAGAAGTGTATTTTGCGGGCAACTCATCTCTCGGAACGAAAAGAATTCTCCGAAGCATTGATGGTGATTGGCCAGGGATATTTGCTAGATCCATACAGTGCACCGTTGGCAACATGCGAGAAAATGGTCCTGGCTGCTCTCGGTGACGAGACCCGCCGCCTTGAATGGCAACCCACAGTAAACCACGAAGCCGCTGCTAAGGACAAGGCAGGACATCCGGAGAAAAGACAAAAAAGCCTCCACTACCTTGACAAAGCTCAGACCTTTCTTTCCGAGGACCGATTTGCAGAATCTCTCTTTCAGGTCATACTGGCCATGATTGCAGCCCGGGATGAAGAAAACGCTGAAGAGAATGAGCGTGCGTTACGCACCCCAAGAGCGGATGTCCATCGAGAGTCCTCAGAACTCCCGAAAACACACGAACCCACAGGCGATAACTACGACGAGGATTTGCACCAAATCTTGAATCTCATTGACAAAGCAAAGAGACACGCAGGCAAAGAGGAGTATGATTCTGCTCTTGAGCAACTTCTCCAGGCTTCTTTCTTGATCCCTGCCAACGGATCTCTTGAGCATCTGGATCGTGAGATTGCAAGACAATTCATGGAGTACTATCAATTGATGCGACTTGGAAGGACAGGCCGTCCGATCCAACATCGTCCGCCATCTGTGCCGGAATTTCACCGTGAATCGGAAAATCGAATTCCCAAAATTGATGGAGCTATCTCATTTGATTCACAGTCAGGGGAAATGGGGCAAAAGTTTTCACGTCGCGTTGAGTCTCAACTTGAATTCGAGGATCCTTTGGCAGATACACCTTTAGATCGAATAACTCAGACAACGGAACATCTGTTGCGGTCTCTCCGCCATCTGGACAATATGCGGCTCGTCGAAGCATCTGTCGAAGGAGAGCTTGCATCCCTGGTCGACGCTTCCAGAAATGACGTCGGTTCATATGCGTTGGCGGTATCCAGCCTCGTTCGAAAGGCAAAAGCCCAAACCCCTCTTAACGCACTTCACGACCAGCATGACATGGTGCGGCAACAGGCCACGAATCTCGTTCATAACCTCTGCTATGAGAAAATTCTCAACGGTATTGATCAGGTTCTCCAAATCCTGCCGGCGAACAGTAGCCTTCTAAAGCATCGGGAGGAAGCGGAAACGAGTTTCGCACAGTTCAGGCGGTCGCCTGCTGATTCCATGGTCAACATGGGAATTGGAATCGAATCTTTAAAAAGAAAATCAACAGTCGTCAGGAAAACGAAGAAGCATTCATTCGACCAAATGGGTCTCAGCTTCTCGCGCGATCTTGACCAAGTCGAAGATTCGGACGAATCCCGAACAAGCGAAGATTCGGACGCAACCAACGTACAGTTCGTTCAGAAACCGATGCGGAGAGAATCCGCAGCATCATCAGGCTCGGCGTATCTTGGCAACTAGACATTCGCGGCGAACCAGATTCTTGCTTCGAAGAAGATCTCCGAGGGACACACACCTGACCTGCAAAAAGAAAGCATTTAGCGTTGTGACGGAGGAATGTAATGGATAAATCGGGAAAAATGTGGTTCGCGTTCGACGGAAAGATCCGGCTCACCCCCATGAAGACGGAGAGATCCTTACCAACAGAATGCAGCGCATTGCGTTTACCCGAATGAATTGCTTAGATCTAGGAAGGCCATTGTCGTGACTCTCGGCTCGAAGCCAAAAATTCTGATAGTTGACGACGAGTCCTCGTGTCGAATGTCCGTTGCGATGGTTTTGAAGAGAACTGGACTTTATGAGATCGACGAAGCAGCGTCGGGAGAAGAAGCCATTGGTGCGCTGAAACACGGCGATTGTGATTTGGTTATCCTTGACCATCAAATGGGTGAAGTGTCCGGCCTTAATGTGATGCAATGGTTTTTTGAACAGAAAATGCAGATTCCGGTCATTGTCCTGACGGGTTCGGGATCAGACACGATTGCGGCAGAAATGATGAAGCTTGGCGCCTATGACTACGTGCGCAAAGACCAAATTGAGCTTAACCACTTTCCAGTCTTGGTACGTACAACGCTCGAAGGGTACAGGTCACGACTGGAACGCCAGCAAGCAAATACCCGACAAGGCCAGCCATTGCGAAATAGCGATGTCGTGGGATTGTTGGAGAATACAAGCGCTTCCTTTTCTAGGTCCGCGGAAGCAGTAATTGGACTGATTGCAGATGAATTTGATGAATACCAAAAGCGGGTTCGACCAAATTTGAGTCCTACAGCTCGTTCCGATGTGGATAGAATCATGCAGAATTTTCAGGAACGGCTGAAACTGGTTTCACTTTTCACCAAGACTCTGGCAGATCTTGCTCTGATTGCTCGAACGCGGCGAGAACTAAACCTGCAACCCGAGGGGGACGAAGATACAATCCGTCGAAACGCAGGTAGGGTCGACGAGTCAGACTTGGAGACAGATTAAGTCCTTGTCTGAAAGCCCCCGAAGAGGTCGTGGACCTCCGCAAC
>JADGQA010000100.1 GCA_017882185.1 Bacteroidota bacterium | reverse complement strand
AATGCGCTTAGAGAGGTTCATACGAAAAAATCAGTGAGTATTATCGGCATATTTGGGTTCTGATGCAAGCGTTTGGAGGTTGCATTTCCTCGCGGTTTGAAATATATTGCGAAACAATTTCCTGCATTTCCCATATGAAGACATCGCTTAAATCTCTTGGCGCTGAACAGAACTTCCTCGGCATCGAAAAAGAACACTCGGCATTCAATTCATCCAGGATCATCATTGTCTCTGCGCCATTCGAACATTCTGCGACGCGCGGTACGGGGACGAAAGAAGCCCCTCACGCAATTCTCCGGGCTTCACGCCAAGTGGAGCTCTTTGACGAAGAAACTAAATGTGAGATCTGTAAAGAACACGGAATTGCCACCCTACCCCCGTTAAACATCGCCCGCAAGAAAGACGAATCCGCACTCCAGGAGATCCACGAGACTGTCCTCGATTTGATCGGCATGAACAAGTTTATCGTCACACTCGGCGGTGACCACACGATATCGTCCGCGGTAATCGCCGCCTTTGCGAAAAAATTTGACAACCTTTCTGTGCTGCAGTTCGATGCACATTCCAACTTGCGGGATCGACACCTCGGCAATAAATACAGCAATGCAAGCGTGATGGCAAGAGTCTGTGAATTTCTTGAGCCTTCGAAACTTGTTCAGGTCGGCGTACGCGCACAATGTAAAGAAGAAGCGGAATACATTCGTGACAACAATGTGAAAGTCTTCTATGCGTACGAAATCCGCAACGGCAGCTACACCCGGTTTCTCAAGTATTGGGATGATGCCGTCGTGGAGCAGCTCACCAACAACGTTTATGTCACATTCGATGTCGATGCGTTCGACCCTTCGATCATGCCGGCAACGGGGGCGCCCGAACCCGGAGGACTGTTCTGGGCCGAAGTAATGCGATGCCTGAGGAAGGTCGGACAAAAAAGGAAAATCGTCGGTTTCGATCTGGTCGAACTGGCACCGATCAAGACCTTGCACTTTTCGGAACTTACTGCGGCCAAACTTGTCTCGAAGATGTTAAACTATGCCTTATGAGCGATTTTGATGATGAAAAATAGAAGGGTGCGTATTTGTTGAATCCGGGCATCAATGATTCTTACTCCCGCCGTCGTTTTTTGAAACAGAGCACATTTGGCGTGCTTGCTCTCTCCGCGTCAAGATTTTTTCCGGTCTTTGATTCGGGAGTCAATCTTCCTCCTCAAATTGTAGGCCAGCTCCGGTTCTTCTCACCCAAAGAATACTTAATCGTGGAAGCGATGGCAGATCGAATGATCGGCAAGCTCAACGACGGAGCGCCGAGTGCTTCCCAGGTTGACGTCCCTCTGAGGGCGGACAAATTCCTGTCAGGAGCGGATCCGGAGATTCAGGAGCAATTCCACCAGCTGCTGACGGTCTTTAACGCTCCCGCATTCACATTCCTTTTTGATTTCCGACTCTCAAGCTTTATCAACATGAAACCCGAAGACCAGGACACATACCTAGAGGATTGGATGACGAGCATCATTGGATTTCGACGAACCGGATTCCAGGCCCTCAAGCGAGTAAGTCTTAGCATGTTCTATACGGAATCGCGCTCGTGGAAAGAAATTGGATTTGAAGGATTTGATGCACCACGCTAATGAACCTTTGCCCTGATGAGTTTGTGATATCAACGTGATTATCGAATCAAAAGACATATCGAAGCCAGTCCGGGAATCGGCCGACGTGTGCATTATCGGCTCCGGCTGCGGTGGAGGGGCAAGTGCGAAAATCCTTGCCGAGGCCGGCAAGAAAGTCATCGTCATTGAAGAAGGTGGCTATTTCAAAACGGACGAATTTGAGTCCACGGAAGAATTTGCCTTCAGCAATCTCTATCGACAACGAGCGGGACAGGCAACCGACAATCTTGCTGTCACGGTGCTGCAGGGCAAATGCGTCGGAGGCAGTTCGACTGTCAATTGGACAACCTCTTTGCGGACGCCAGACTTCGTTCTGGAACAATGGGCAAAGGAATTTGGCGTCAAAGGCATGAGGACGAAAGATCTGGATCCGTATTTCATGCGAATCGAGAAATATCTCAATGTTCACGTTGAGCCTGACGAGAACCACAATCTTCAGAACCGCATTATTTTGGATGGCGCAAAAAAACTGGGCTATCGCGCGAAAGCTACCGGACGCAATACAAGGGATTGTGCCAAAATCGGGGCATGTGGTTTCGGTTGTCCTATTGGTGCAAAAATGTCTGTCAACGTAACATATATCCCAGATGCCGTAAAGGCAGGAGCGACGATCTTTTCAGAATTCAGGGCCGATAAGATTGAGGTAACCGGGAGTCAGAAAAAAGTACTTGGTGCGATTGTCGATCGATTGACCCAAAAGCAAGTTTCGGATTTTGTCATCGAAGCACCCATCGTGGTCGTATCCGCAAGTTCGATCTTCTCACCGGTCTTGTTGCTAAAATCCAAGCTCGCAAATTCCAGCGGTCAGGTTGGAAAACACCTGACATTCCATCTCACTTCAGCCCTTCTCGGAACATTCGATCGCTCAATGTATCCTTCGAGCGGAATTCCTCAATCAGCACTTTGCGACGAATTCCTCAACAAGAATGGAGATGGAGGAGGATTTTGGATGGAAGCCGTTCCGGCAACTCCAACGCTCGCAGCTCTCGCGATCCCCGGGTTTGGAGGCGAACATCGCAAGCTCATGCAGAAGTATCCTTCCATCGGTGCTACCATTGTTCTGGTCAAAGAGATCGATTCAGAGGGCACCGTCACCGTTAACGATTATGGCCGTCCTTCCATTTCCTATGATCTTGGATCACGTGATCTCGACTATCTCAAACAAGGATTGAAAGCGACTGCTGAGGTACAATTTGCTGCAGGAGCGAAGGAGGTGCTGACGCTTCACGCAAGGATGACTTCGTTCAAATCCCTTGACGACATAGAAAAGAAACTTGCCCGGGCTGACTGGGGGCCGAATGAAATAGCATTGTATAGTGCGCACCCATTGGGAACGTGCCGGATGGGGGAAGACGCTCGGAATTCCGTCGTCGATTCGCATTGTCAAACCCACGACGTGAAAGGACTTTTTGTGATCGACGGCAGCGTCACGCCAACTTCACTCGGTGTCAATCCGCAAATCACATTGCTTGCCATCTCTGAAAAAAGCGCAGAATGGATTGTGGAGAATTTTAATCGGATCGTCGGCTGAAGTGATCTGCCGTACGTTGTCAAAGACCGACCTCCATCCAATTCCTTGATTCTCCTCATTCTTTCAGTTACATTTTATGAGCCAAGGATTCATTCCAGCCATCAAGTCTCCCCTGTTAACTGGACTCGGTTTTCATATGGAAGAAGCGGAAAAACTACAACGACCGGCAGTCCTCGCGCTCGATGAAATTCTCGGGGTTCCCCTCAAAGTCCTCGACGATGGATTTATCCGCGTTGTGGATTACATGGGCTCTGATGAATCGATCGTACAGGCTGCACGAGTTTCCTACGGCAAGGGGACGAAGAAAGTCCAGGAAGATCGCGGACTGATCCGATATCTGATGCGGCACCAACACACCACGCCGTTCGAAATGTGCGAGATCAAGTTGCACGTTCGGGTGCCCATGGACTGCTGGCGTCAATGGATTCGCCATCGCACGGCAAATGTGAACGAATATTCCACGCGTTATTCGATTGCGATCGACGGCGCGCAAAAGACTCTTCCCTCGGAATGGCGACATCAGTCAAAAGACAACAAGCAAGGAAGCGAAGGCTACCTGCAGGCTGCAGTCGGCCAGCAATTCACAGCGCAGGAACAGCAACTTCAAGATCTCGCCCGTAAAGTTTACAATGAACGTGTCGAGGCCGGTGTTGCAAGGGAACAAGCACGAAAAGACCTCCCCCTTTCAACCTACACAGAAGCATACTGGAAAGTCGATCTCCACAACCTGTTCCATTTTCTATGGTTGAGAATGGATGCGCATGCCCAGAATGAGATACGTTCGTATGCACACGTGATCGGCAATGAAATCGTCAGTCGGTGGTGCCCACTTGCGTGGCAGGCGTTTCTTGATTATCGCCTGAATGCCTCGTCGCTCTCGAGCGCGGAAATAGAGATTATCAAGACAATCCAGACAGGCAATCCCGCGCACGCGAAGGAACTCGCGATCGAATATGGACTTCTTCCTCCTGACGGGAAACCTGTAAAGCGCAACCGCGAGCGCGAAGATCTGGAGTCCAAGTTGGCATCATTGAATATTCCCATTCCCTGGAAGTAACTCTCCCCATCCGAGCAGGAGTCGTTTGAAGCTCATCGCTATTGCCGCAGTCAGCCTTAATCGTGTCATCGGAAAAGACGGAAAGGTGCCCTGGGATATTCCGGAGGACCTCCACCGATTCATGAAACTCACGAGTGGACATACGGTCCTGATGGGAAGAAAAAGCTTCGAATCGCTGGGCAAGCCGCTACCAAACCGACGAAACGTGGTCTTGAGCTCGAAATCATTCCCGCATGTAGAGACCTACGAGTCGATCGATACGGCGCTGACGGCACTGAGAGATGAGGAGAGAGTATATGTAATCGGCGGCGGGGAGATTTTTGCAAAAACACTCAACAGAGTCGATATGATCCAATTGACACTTGTGGAACGAGAAGTAGAAGGAGACACCTTCTTTCCACCCTACGAAGAAATCGTTCGGTCAGATTTCGAATTGGTGAAGGAGGAACGGCATAAAGGGTTTAGATACCTGGATTACACAAGAAAGAAGTCAGACATTTCGCCAGACTGAACGACGCTAAATGTCAGACTTCTTGCCGGGAGACTAATGTATTCCCTTTGTCAACCCACCATCAACCAACAAATTAACACCGCTGATGTAGCTCGCCCGCTCCGAAGCAAGAAATGCAACAATTTCTCCAATTTCTTCAGGCTTCCCGTATCTTCCCGCTGGAATGTTTTTCGTTTGACTGGCGATGAAGTCTTCAACGCTCATCTGTTTGCTTGAAGCGCGCGTTTTGGATAGTTCTTCCTGCCTCTTCGTGAAGATGTTGCCGGGACAAATCGTATTGATCGTAATATTATCTTTCGCGTATTGATTCGACAAAATCTTCGAGAGTCCGAGAATGCCGGGACGGATAGATGCAGAAAGCATCAGTTCGTCGGCTGGTTGTTTGGCGACAAAGGAGGTGATCGAAATGATTCGACCCCACTTTTGTTCGATCATCAATGGCAGTACTTCCCGCGTCATGCGAACCATGCTCATAAGTGTCAGGTCGTGAGCCTTTTGCCATTGCTCATCGGAAAGCGTGAAAATATCCCCCGTTGGAGGACCGCCGGCGTTGTTCACCAGTATGTGCACTGTGCCGAATTTGTCTGTTGCTTCCTTCACCACTTTCGAAATATCTGACGGCTTCCCGACGTCTGCCTCGACCGCATGCACTTCAGAGCCTGTCAGTTCGTGAATTTGTCTCGCAGTCTCGCGAATTGACTTCTCACGTCGGGAACAAATCACGAGTTTCGCGCCTTCCTTTGCAAGCGCCAGAGCACTCGCCTTTCCAAGTCCCTCACTTGATGCGCAAACAACTGCAATTTTACCTCTTAAGCCTAAATCCATAGAATACCTCCTCAAAAAAGTAACAAAATGTTTACAGTAGAAACTTGCAAGTCAACCCAAACCGAATCATCGTGACCGCGATCGCGGCTTCCGTCACAGGCCTGTGCTCTCTATTCTTCTCCAGTTCTTCTGTGAGAAAAGGACAAATCGGCAAAACTCCGATGGCAATGAAGATTGAAATGGGCGAAAGGAATAATGCAAAAAAGACGATGTTCATTTTGCAGTGGGACAAGCAAAAGCGCTGCGCAGCAGATCCGTTCTCTGGGATTCAGAGTCTATTGAAGATTGATGCCACGCTCCTGCAGGCGTTTTGAGACGATCGAGAGGACTTCAGAATAAGAGATATGTGTTCGTGAACCCGAGTTTTGGATCGCCTGTTCCAGCGTCCCCTTTCGATCACGCAACCATGCCCAAACACAGAATCCCAGCCGATTTCTGTCGTTCGGTTCTTGCGTCGGAATCGTTGCTACCGAATCGTAGGCGACTTTCTCGAGCGACTCCACGGGGAATTCAGCTACTGCGGACGGGGCTTTGGTTGTCATACGAGTCCTTGATAATGATCCCTTATCTTTTGTTCACAACTATAATCTTTGGTCTTGAATATAGCGACTTTTCGATCAGAAAAGAAAGATGCTCAGACGTGATATTTCACGACAACCACCGTGACGTCATCGTGTTGTTCCGCTTCTCCCTGAAACTCCTCGGCTGCCGTTATCACGACCCTCTGTAGTTGTTCGGCAGCCAGAGAACGCTTCTCCTTCACAATTCTCGACACTGTCTCTTCACCAAATTCCTTTCCTTGACGATTCATTGCCTCTGTCAGCCCGTCCGTATAGAAGAAGAACAAGCTCTCAGGTTTCAGCGGAAGGCTGATCTCTTCCAATTCGTTGTCGAACAAAGGACCACGTTCGAGGCCCAACCCGATGCCCCCTCCTTCAAGGAACTTCAGTTTTCCGTTCAGGCCGATAAGGGCCTTGTTGTGCCCGGCCCTGCAGATGCGCACCCGTTTCTTCTTCGTGTCAAAAAGAGCCAGGATCATCGTGATAAACGATCTTCGCTCGATCCCTTCGAATATTCTCCTGTTGACATTCTTCAACATCTCTTGCGGAGAAGAATACATATGAGCCGCAAGCTGCACCATTCCCTGCACTTTCGACATGTATAACGCGGCAGACATGCCCTTCCCCGAAACGTCAGCAATCACAACAAGGAGCTTGTGTTGATCGATTTGGATGAAGTCAAAATAGTCCCCCCCGACTGTCAATGCCGGAATCGAGATCCCGGATACATCGAGCCCGGCAACCGAAGGGTTTTCTCTCGGTAACAGCCCTTGTTGAATCCGCCGTGCAAGGGACAACTCCTCCTCAAATTTCTCCTTTTCGAGCTCCGACTTGTGGAGACGAGAATTCTCAATCGCAATGGCGGCTTGTGCGCCCACGGTCGAGAGCAGATCTATGTCTTCTTTCGAGTAGACCTTCCCGGACATCTTCTGTCCTACGTTGATCATACCGATCAGTCTGTCCTGCAAGAACATCGGAACGGAAAGCACGACTCCAGCTTTGATCAGACTCTGCTTGTCGGCTTGCAGGAGTACAAAGTTATCCGGCTCTTCCGCAAGGAGTGCAAACGACTGAGGCAGTCTTGTTTTGCGAAGCAGTCCGAGGAGTCCGTTATATTCTGGTTTGAATTGACAGCAGCCCTCGTCGATGTTTTGACTAACGACGGAACAGCCTTCCGTGTCGTCGCACAGGATGACAGCCACCTTTTCGATATGCATCGTGCTCGAGATCCGGTGGACCATCGATTCCAGAATTTGGTTTAACCGCGTCAGTCGCGGTAATTCCTGGGTGAACTCAAGCAATGCCTTTTGATAGTTGTAACGTTCCTGGTAGAAAAACTTATCGATCCACTCCTGCATTCTCCGCTTAATCGGATCAAATGCAAACGCGATCACAATCAATGCCACCAAGTTCATCGTGCGACTGTCTGCCGATCCGACGACATTTGCCAGGAGCGTGCCGATCCCGTAAATGATAAGCAGGTAGAGCGCAGCCATTGTTGCAGTTACCATCCCATAGATGAGACTTCGTTTGACGATGAAGTCTATATCCATGAGCCTGTAGCGGATGATCGCATAACCAAACATCACCGGGACCAACAGGAGGAACAGAGCAGGAGAGAGAATGATCGGCTCGAGATAGATGGCGAATGGGTTCCTTGCGGAAACGATCAGGACATAGGCAAATGTCAAGATCCCACCGATGACCCCGATAAGGATTGGCTTGAGCTCTTTTTTCCGTTCCTTCTTTACACGGCGGGCATAGCTATCGATGAAAACCACGAGACCGGCCACATAGGTAATGTATCGCAAGTTAAATATGAAAAGTGCATTCCGCCGCATGAACGCCGTCACTTTTTCACCGAGAAACCTTCCCAGAAGTGACGAGTCACCGAGATTGATCACCAAAGCGACAGCGATAGTGCTCGCAACATAGAGCAGTACTGTAAACAATTTCTTGTCATACAGAGGTCTTCTGATCGGGAAGAAAAGGAAGAATCGGATGAACACGGGCAAAGAGAAAACGCTGGCCACGATGAAACTCAAACCGAGCAACCTAATTTTCCATAGCGGATCGACTGCCGGATTCAGGTTAAGGTTGGCAAGTCCGAAGAAAAGCATTGTCAGAATGCTGTAGTTCGCGAAGAGCCGCTGTGTCTTGCCTTGGGGC
Organism: Bacteroidota bacterium; assembly: GCA_017882185.1. GTDB lineage: Bacteria > Bacteroidota > Ignavibacteria > UBA10030 > UBA10030 > JADGQA01. The sequence goes on along the minus strand of JADGQA010000100.1, from coordinate 3,517 downwards.
CTCGTCATGACAACAACAAGACCAACAAGAAGAAAAACCAAGCCATACAAATACTGTGCGAAGTACACCACGTTGAACGTGCGAAGAATCTGGACTTTTGTTTCTATTGTTTTCCCATCGCGTTGGACGGTATAATCAATGTAATCTTCCGCTTTCACAGCATTGATTCTCGATTGGGCGTCAGCACTGCTCTTGAACGGTTTCCCCCCGATCTGCAGGAGAATATCGCCATCCCGGATCCCTGCTTTCGCCGTGACTCCATCCGGTACGATTTGCCCAATAATCAACCGCGTGCCAAGGGAATCAACCGGTATCCAGGCACATTGGTCGTTTCCAAGAACCTTATAGACCATCAAGTCGGCGAAATTCAGAGAGCTAATCCCCAGCACGAGAAGCGCGAGCACAATGTAGACCGACCGGATCGATCGTGCGGATAAAGTTTCCATGATATTCTTCATGGTCGTTTTCCCTTTGTTGGGTTCAGAGGAACGCTGTTGTGAGAGTTGCCAAAGTGCTACAGGTCATACCCGATGCTGAAATAAGTGATGAAAGGACCGTAACTGACCGGGTTGTTCAGGATATCGATTCGAGTGAAAAAGCTCTTTCCCACCGAGAATTCTGCTGGTCCAATTGGCGTATCCAATCCCAGAGTGATACCGATGCCATGACGAAGATCGACCAGCCTGATCTCATCAGGCGAGGGCCAAATCGCTCCAAGATCATACCGCGCTTTCAGATACGTATCAAAAAATATTTTGACAGGAAGTTTCCATTGATACTCCAAGCTCGCAACAAAGATTTGCGTACCCCGTGAATTGTTTTCCTGCAGTCCAAAAAAACTGTTTTGACCACCCAACGAGAACTGTTCTGTGATCGGTAATGTCTTGTCCGCAATCCCGATGAGGATTTTGGGATGCAACGTCTGTGTCCCAAATGCAGTCTGGTAAAATTCATACGAAAAAAAGAACTTCGTGAAACCCACCGCCTGGATCACTTTCACAAGTGCGGACTCATACGACAGGTTCATGAGCATACCCTCCCTCGGAAACGGGTAGCGATCCTTGGTGTCGACGGTCGTTGCGACTTTGATAGAAGAAATCCCGAAGTATTCGGTGCCGGGGAGCGGCTGATCTGGTGCATTCCACACACGCTGGTTCTCGACGCGCCCTTCTACGGTCATCGTCCCTAACCGCTCCAGCTGAGCCCCGAATGCTGCCGACACTCCCTCGTGTTCTTCCCTGTACTCGCCGGTACGATACCGATTCCAATGGATGTCATTGTTGGTGGATTCGTTACCATATATGTAGAAATCTAACAACTTGTAGTATCCTTTGAGATTGAACGTAAGATAGGAATCGAAAATCCTCGTTGCTTTGAATTCACTGTAGTAGTTTCTATTTCTCACACCACCGAAGTAGCCGGCTCCAAGCTCCGAGCCAATGCCGAGAAAATTCTCGTCTCTGATATCAAGAGAGGGCTGTATGTTCCGCTCATTGTCAATACGCACCCCAAGCCGTAGAAGTTCCGTGCTGCGCTCCTTCACATTGATATCAACGACATTATACTCGCCTTCCTGGTGCGTGCTGATGGACACCTGTTCAAAGAGACTGGTGCCATTCAGGTTTCTGATTCCCTGTGCCACCTTTGAAATTGTGAAAATGTTCTTTCTATCAAAAGGCAACTCCCTCCAGATAACATAATCGCGTGTCTTCTTTGTTCCGCGGATATCCATTCGGTAGATGAGTCCCTCGTCAATATCGAGATTTGCGGCCCCAGTCTCCGCAGAGTATTTGACACTCCGAAAGTGCGCCAGCGAATACCCCTGCTCCCGATAACGCCTCAACACTTCCTTCAATGCACGCCTCGATTGTCTTGTATCAATATTCTTATTAAGAAGTGGCTTGAAAACAGCCAGGATCGTATCGGTCGGGATGAGGTCGTTCCCAATAACCGCAACCGATCTGAGAACAGGATACTTTGTGGCTGTGAATGAGACGACCGATGAGTCAGGATACTCATTGATAGTTGCATCAATATCTTGAAAGCCGCCTGAATCGTAAAGGCTATCGACATACAACTGTAATGCGCGCTGCGATACGATGGTTGCCGTAGTCGCCAGTCTCGGCTGTTCCAAGTACCATTTACTGCAAAGAGTCGAGTCACCTTCAAACTTTGGATTCACAAACTGTCTGTCAACGGCAATTTCCGGACGCTGCAGTTTCTTGAGTTTTGCCGCAATCTCGGGAAGAGCAGAATCTGTTGCCACTTTTCCGTCAAGCATCACGTTGTCCAGCCCTGAAAAATCTGACGACAAGTGATCTTCAAGATTCGGACGAATTACGACATCAGCTTTTGCTAGCTGTTCCCTGTTGGATGCTTGCATCATGATTCCCATGATTTGATCGCCAACTTCCCAGAACTGAGACAAAAGCCCGCGAGGACGCAATGGACTCGTGACATCGACCGCAATGACAATATCGGCTCCAAGATTTCTGGCAACATCAACAGGAATATTTGCAATCAAACCGCCGTCAACGAGTTCCAGCGAATCCTTTGAGACCGGCGTGAACAGCAACGGAACAGTCATGCTTGCTCTCATCGCTTCAGACAGATTTCCCTTGTCGATGACAATCTGCTTGCCACTGACGAGATCGGTCGAGACTGCACGGAATGGGATTTCGAGATCATCAAAACTGGGGTTTGGATGATACAAAGCCTGCAGCGTTAAGAGGTTCAACAAATTGGTCAAACGCTTGCCAGTGGAAAAAGCAGAAGGAATAATCGGTTCGAAGCCACGAAAGCGCACTGCGAGAAAACTGCGCTCTTCCCTGTTTTTCTGATCGAGGAATAAATCACGCCGAGCAGACTCATCGGAATAGGAAATCACATCCTCCCAAATAGTCGTATCCACAAGACTTTTGAGTTCTCGGATTGTGTAACCCGATGCATACAACCCGCCGGCAATGCTCCCCATACTCGTTCCAACGATCAAATCAATCGGGATATGATGTTGCTCCAATGACTGGAGTACACCTACAGTTGCAATCCCTCGTGCCCCACCCCCACTCAATACGAGCGCAATCCTGTGGCGTTTGATTGATTGCTGTCGGACAAAGTTCGGAAACTTATCCGTTGGCTGAACGAATTCGGGCGAGACATGTGTGCTGCGGACCGGAACGAGTCCTCCGCTTTGAGCAAAGCTCACGGAAGAGAGCAGAACAAACACGATTGGAAGGACTGGATCTTTTGATAGACGGATTTTCATTCGGCACGTACATTTAATCGAAATTACCAAAAAGAGGTGCGAATTGCAACGCGCGTGACCCATGACTGTGTGCCGTCTGGGCGCACCCGCCGACAACTGATCGAGAAGGCGTTGCTTGATTTTACTCCAGATTCACACTAAGTTGATTCGGGCATTCGATGAGTACTGTGCAATTACCAGTTCTTACAACGTGCATATGACGTTTCTGAATCCATTTGTTTTGATCGGCCTCGCTGCTGCTGCAATTCCGAT
>JADGQA010000319.1 GCA_017882185.1 Bacteroidota bacterium | reverse complement strand
GCTCGGCGACGAACCGGTCTGCGGTTTTCGTCCGTTTGGCATGACCTCTATCTCCAAAGATTGAATTAATTCAGCCGGTAGCTGAGCCGTGTCGTCCGGCCGTATCATTATGATTCAACGACAGGGTGATTCTGCTTCTTTAACACATCTACGATTTTTTCAAACTCCAACGACTTATCAAAGAAATATGCGGCTCCTGCCTCAAGGGCTTTTGTTCTATGCTGAGGAAAAGGATAGTTCGTCAGCACGATCACTTTGATTCGCGGGAAGAATTTCTTGACGACATTCAGAATTTCAAAACCGTTTCCATCGGGTAGATGGAGGTCGAGAATGATGATATCCGGAGCGAGTTTTCTGATCGCAACGAGAGACTCGGAGACGGTCTCCGTCTGGCCGACGAGATCGATGTCCGGGATCGTCGATATCATTTGCGCGATTTTTTCGCGCACGAGGGGGGAATCGTCAATGATCAGAAGTTTTCGCATGATGTTGTTTCCTTCGGTACCTCAACACAGGTGAAATTTTCCCCATAGCAAGGTACTGGACCTCGATGCGATATTCGATTGACGAAAGGATGATTCTTTTGTAGTCCCTGGACTACAAAGTCGAGAAATGGAGAATCATCGTCGGTGAAATCGGAGAGTAGAAGGTGAATGGATTCCGAAGGAAAATCAGTTTCCTAAATATTTCTAATCCAAGCTGGCAGGGAGCTCCGCTCCCGCTGCAATCACAGCTTCTCAACCGCGATGATCGAATCGTCATCGGTGTCATAGTTGCGTGCGGACGAATACCGCCACTGACTTGGCCGGTCAACAAATCCTTTGCGCACGGGATTCTCGTGGATGTAGTTCAATTTCTCGAGAAAAAAATGGTCGTTTTCTATGGTAACGGGATGGAAACCTTCCTGCCACACTTTGTATTTGTTACCCCTTCCGTCTTCCGCAGCGGCGTCCCGAAATGCTTTGAGCATATCGAACCTCCTTTCACGCTCGAGAAATTTCGTGAGACACCGGGATGTATGCGTCCCGAAATCGCGCATGACGTCGGACAGACTCTTCCCCTGGTCGGTCGACAAGATATAATGAGCGTGGTTTAACAGCCGGAGGCGTATAGATGTAGCGAACGAAAGTTCGCTTCTTTTTGGAGATCTGTTCTCTCAATAGTATCGCGCTATTGCGCGATGACATTCTGGGGCCCCCGGCTGCCGTTCGATTATTGTCGTCGTTACAAAATAGCAATTGACATCGGGAACAACTTTCCAGCGACTCATGAGTGGTTCTCCTTCGTCGGTCATTCAGGAGCATAGCTCCTTCACAGCTTGGTTGGAAGATGCGTTACACGAGTTTGTTTTCGAAGGCGTATCGAGTCAGATCGACGTCACTCTTCACGTCTAATTTTTCGAAGATGCGAGAACGGTGCGTGCGGACGGTCTTGACGCTAATAGAGAGGAGCCTGGCGACTTCCTGGTGCGACTTGCCTTCTGTAAGATAACAGAATACCTGGAACTCACGATTGGTAAGCATTTCGTGAAGATTTCGCGCCGCGTTTGCTCCGGTTGAGTCGGCAAGTTTTTCAGCAAGTGAAGGGGAGATGTACTTGTGACCGGAGTGAACCAGACGAATGGCATTGAGCAATTCTTTTGGAGCGGTCTCCTTCGTCATGTATCCTGCCGCTCCCATCTGAAGAGCACGTATACCGAGCTGCCCTTCAGAATGAATGCTCAGGACAAGCACCGGCAGGGCGGGGCGATCACGGCGAAGATCGCGCAATACTTCCAAACCATTTTTCCCCGGCATGTTGATATCCAAAACAACCACATCCCAGGGCTCAGCATAGACTTTGTCAAGGACTTCCTGCCCCGTGGTTGCCTCTCCTTCGAGAGCCAGGTCGGCGGCTTGAGCAATAATCTGTTTCAGTCCTTCGCGGATAATCGGATGATCGTCCGCAATGAGAATTCTGATCATGCGTCTGGACTCCTTCGTGCAGAATCTTTTCTATCGCTCATTTGAGCGAAGGAATTCGCAACAGTACAGTGGTTCCTTTTCCGACTTTTGAGTCGATCTCAATGGTCCCACCGATTGCGGCCGCCCGTTCTCGGATTCCCAAAAGACCAAGCGATCGCACGTCGCCAATCTGTTTGGCCTCCATGCCGATGCCGTTATCACAGACAGACAGTATAACTTCATTTGGTTCACTGGCAAACGTGATGCTGGCCTTCTTCGCTTCAGAATGCCGAAGAATGTTCGTGAGCGCTTCCTGTGTAATCCTAAACATGGCCGTCGAACATTGGGAGTCAAACACCGCATTTGTCTTGATGGAGCACGAGCAATCGATGCCGGACTTCTGCTGAAAATCATTCGCGAGCCATTCCAGTGCAGCCGAAAGGCCAAGACTGTCAAGGATCGCCGGACGGAGTTCCAACGATATCCCGCGCACCGCCTCGATGGCTTTGTCGATTAATTCGTTCATGGAATCAACCTTTGCATTCCTCAAGTCTTGCGGCCGGATGGAATCCAGATTTGTCGGCGTCTTGTCCAGGAAGGATAATTCCATTTTTAGCCCGGTCAATAACTGGCCAAGTTCGTCGTGCAATTCCCGGGCGAGATTTGTCCGTTCGTCTTCCCTTACCGACTGAAGATGTGCGGCAAGTGCATGCAGCTGAGCGTGTGAAGATCTCAACTCCCACTCCGATTTTTTGCGCTCGGTGATGTCGATACAGGTCCCGACCCATTCCCGAATGCTTCCGTCTTCTCTAGAGAGAGGAAAACTACGTGTCAGGAAGTACCGATAAACTCCGTCATGTCTACGTATGCGGTATTCGATCTCATAGGAGCTTTTTGCGGTCACAGCTTTATGCCATACCTGAAGGGTGCGCTCAAGGTCATCTGGATGAAGGGCTTTCGCCCATCCTAAACCTTTGGCCTCTTCATAGGTCTGACCGCTAAATTTCCTCAATGACGGCACATCCTCTACCACTTCTCCGTCAGCATTAGTAACCCATCCAATTTGACCTGTCGCGTCAATATAAGACCGATAACGTGTCTCGCTTGCGAGCAATGCTACCTCCACCCGCTTGCGCTCGGTGATGTCGCGATCAATGCCAATCGAGTATGACTTTCCACGCCATGTGATCGGCATGCCTACATACTCAACAATATTATCCTTTTCATCCGGTCGAATCCATGAGAAGGAGCCCTGATATGCCGCTCCCCTCGTTAGGGACTCCAGGCGATTGATATTTGCAGTGTCTTCAAGCGTTTTCTGGAGTTCTTGCGTGCTTCCGAGCTGGAGCAGCTCCCCGCGACTTCGGCCTGCCATCGCAGCGTACCGTTCATTACACTCGACCAGTCTTCTCTTCGAGGGGTCAAGATCTTCGCTGTAAATGCTTATGCCGTCGAACACATTCTCGAACACCATGCGAAATCTTTCTTCGGACTCCTGAACTGACTCCTCTGCCCTCTTGCGCTCGGTGATGTCCCGCGCAGTGGTATGCATATAGG
>JADGQA010000318.1 GCA_017882185.1 Bacteroidota bacterium | reverse complement strand
GCCTTTGTCATTCTTCTGCTATTTGGTACTCCAATGTTGGCCGGCGATGATCCATCCAAGCCGGCGACAACGATTAACAGCCATAGTCTGGGGCCCGAAAAAATCGGAAATTTGCCGCAGGTTCCCGTGCCACCGGACAATCCTCAAACCACTCTGAAAATACTCCTGGGCAAACAACTGTATTTCGATAAACGCTTGTCGAAAGACAACACGGTCAGTTGTGCATCATGTCATGACCCGGCAAAGGGTTGGTCCGATGCCGGCCCCACCAGTGTCGGTATCAACGGTCAGAAAGGCGGGCGCAGATCACCGCCGGTCTCGAATGCCGCTTATCTTCCGCTCCAGTTTTGGGACGGACGGGCTCCCAGTCTTGAGGAGCAGGCAAAAGGGCCGATCCAGAATCCTGTTGAAATGGGAAACACTCACGACGTAATGATAAAGACAGTCGGCAATATCCCGGGATATGTCGAGGAATTTAAGACAGTCTTCGGGCCGGATCCTATGACCACTGATCAAGTGGCACAAGCAATTGCTTCATTCGAAAGAACCGTTGTTACGACAGATTCTCCATTCGATAGGTTTGTTCGCGGAAGCGAAGATGCGCTGACTGAACAGGAGAAGTGGGGACTCGAAATATTTAACGGCAAGGGGCACTGTACCGCTTGTCATTGGGGAAGCAATTTTACTGACGGGCGTTTTCACAATATCGGTGTGAAGCCGCAGGATCCCGCGAAGCCAGACGAAGGCCGATTCGAAATCACAAAAGATACTCGTGACAAACGTGCATTCAAAACACCGACCGTTCGCGATGCCGCGCTGCGGGCTCCATATCTCCATGACGGATCGGTGCAGAGCCTCGAAAGCCTCGTGGAATTGTATGATCGGGGCGGTGATACGGAAGATCCTAACCTCGATCCTCTCCTTGTACCGCTCAACCTCAACACATCCGAGAAAAGTGCTCTGGTCGCTTTTATGAGGCGTGCCATGGTAAGTCTCAATCCTGATGTTACAAGCGTTAAACCACCATCATCATTTCCAAACTAGAGGAGCACTTGCCATGAGAAGAATAATTGTTATGTTCACACTCGGGCTCCTCTCGTGGAGCCTATTTTCAGAAACGAGCAACGCCATTCCGGCATTCGCCCGCAAATATGGGTTCAACTGCAATATGTGTCATTCGGGATATACACGTTTAAATGATTTTGGCCAGCGGTATCGCGATAATGGCTATCAGATTCCCGGACAAGAAGGCAAAGAAAAAACTGTCTTCGATTCCGGACCGCCCATCGCACTGCGCACAACCACAGGATTCTCTTCCTATACGGTGGACAAGAATACGAGCAGCAGCTTCAATGTCACCGGACTTGATCTGCTTGCCGCCGGTGTTTTTCATAAAAATGTTTCATTCCTTATGATCTACACACCGAGAATCGATGAACCGGCAGCGGACTTTAGCGGTGCGGGAAATGGAACGAATCCATCACAACTGGGTTCTCTCGAATCCGTAAGCATCGTGTTCAGCAACATCGTCCAGGATGTGCTTAACGTGCGTATCGGACGGTTTGAACCTGCATACCATCCGTTCAGTTCCAAACGCAAGTACGCACTCTTTGAACCTTATGAGATCTATTCATTCGCCACACCAACAAGCACGTTCCTGTTTGACGACAACCAGATCGGCATCGAAGCCACCGGCCATTTCAGCGGTGGATTCAAATATGCCGCCGGCGCAGTGAATGGCAACGGTGCCAATCCGGATAATAATAATGCCAAGGATTTGTATGCGAGAGTATCACAGACCATCGGCAAAGGTGATGGACAGACTGCAGGTCAACGCATTGGCCTTCTCGGGTATTACGGATGGCAGCCATCGACCCTCGCAGGCAAAATTCCTGCACCTACAGGTGAGGCAAATGGAAACGCCAAGGGAGGATTTTATCGTATCGGTATTGATGGAAGTTTTAACTATGACGCGTTCAATCTCGGATTGCTCTATCTGGCCGGTTCGGATGCTAAACTGCTTAACACTGTAAACCTGGCTGAGGATTATAATTTCAGCGGTGGTCTTGCTGAACTTAATTGGGCGGGATTGATGAACGACCGGATGATAGTCTCCCTTATGTATAATTGGGTGCGTCCACCATCGTACGATGATATACACAACATTGATGCATATACGGCACTCGTGCGGTATTATCTTGGCGACTGGTCTGCTGTGAATGTCGGATTGCATGCCGAGTATACTTACCGGCAAACAGGAAATACCAGCATCCTTGACGAACACCTTGTCGCACTTGCCGTAGATTTTGCTTTCTAACTTTACTCTTGTCTGCTACCGGTGAGACCCAGCGTTCCCCCTACGCTGGGTTTCTTATTTCGGTCTGAAAACACAAAGGCCCAAGCTCGGGGAAACCTGGGCCGATGATAATATATCTTTGTGGTACGTTTGAGCTTTTTCTGGCAAGAGCGAACAACTACTCCAAACTTCTCAAGAATCCTGTAGCGTGAAATAGGCAACACTGTACCAAGAGCGTAACGGAGATGTAACTCAACCTAATTCTGCGGGATGCTGAGCTCTTTGTGAAACCAGTTGTTGAGGTTTTCGATGTCGGGGATTTCTGAATGATGTGCGTAGACCAATTCGAAGATTCTCATGAGTCCTCTGGTGGCGGTCTCAAGTAACCGTACGTTTCGCTGGATGTCGCCAAGAATCTTCTTTAGCTCATCACGATCGTTCTCGGGGAGTCTGGTCAAGAGTGCTTCGGGATCATTTTCGATGCTCCCCGCGAGTTGCGCAAGAGCGGTGTTCAGCGTGGGGCTAACGGCGTTGATCATGAGCCGCACGAGATCTGTCGCATATTCGTTCAACGCCATTTCGTTCTGCTTTTCCCCTTCCATCGTTTCAGTGATGCGGTAGAGATGACGTTCGTGCGTCCCTCTGATCAGGATATCAAGATGCTCAATATCAACGAGTTCCTTTCGCACATAATCATAGGCGCCAAGCTTGAGTGCTTCGACTGCAACGTGTTCTGAACCCGCGGCTGTCAGCATGATGACCGGCGTCTGATTCTTCTGTTCAAGCATCCATTGCAGAACATTTAAGCCATTCATGTCTGGCATCAAGTAATCGAGAAGGATCACATCGAATCCCGTACTTGAATTCTCAATTGTATGTATCGCATCTCGACCTGAAAACACGACAGCTGTTTTGTAGCCATAGTTGTCTCTAAGGTGCATTGCAAGCACTTTGGCGAATGTCTCTTCATCATCGACAAGCAAGAGACTCAGACTGTTTTCATTCATAGTCGGCGTGGAGAAACAACTCTTCAAATCTTCCCGATCAGCTTGCGTAGTTCTTCTTTGGTCTTCCCGAGTTTCTGCTGAAGTCTTCCCAACAGTTCCTCCTCCTTGCCCTCTTTAAAGAGTAAATCATCGTCTGTCAGATTGGCATATTGTTGTTTGAGTTTACCGGCAATTTCCTTCCAGTTGCCTTTCATGTTG
>JADGQA010000016.1 GCA_017882185.1 Bacteroidota bacterium | reverse complement strand
AATTCATTCTACAAAATAACAACACAAATCAAAGGATCGCTATGGCAAACAAAGGAAAATCGCAGGGAGACGTTGAAACCGTCTTGAAGCTCATCAAAGATCACGGGGTTAAGATTGTTGATATGAGGTTTACCGACCTCATCGGCCAGTGGCAACATTTTTCGATCTCCATGGGTGAATTCTCGACCGATGCGTTTGAGGAGGGGGTTGGGTTTGATGGATCGAGCATCCGTGGATTTCAGAAAATCCACGAGAGCGATATGCTCCTGATGCCGGATCCGACATCAGCGTTTCTTGACCCATTTACAGCGGTCCCGACGTTGTGCATCATCTGCGATGTTGCCGATCCGATAACCAGAGAGAACTACTCCCGGGATCCCCGCTATATTGCCCTGAAAGCGGAGTCTTATCTGAAAAGCACAGGAGTTGCGGACATGGCTTACTTTGGTCCGGAACCTGAGTTTTTTGTGCTCGACAACGCACGATTTGATCAATCATCGAATTATGGGTTTTACTATTTGGACTCCGAAGAAGGAGCGTGGAATAGCGGTAACGGAGAGAAGCAAAATCTGGGACACAAGATCAGGTACAAGGAAGGGTATTTCCCCGTGGCACCTCTTGATACTCTGCAGGACATTCGGAGTGAAATGGTGCTGACCATGGAATCCATTGGAATCCCGGTGGAAGTACACCACCACGAAGTGGCATCGGCGGGCCAGACCGAAATCGACATGAAACGTGACACGCTTACGAAAATGGCCGATAACTACATGAAATACAAATACGTGACGAAAAATGTGGCAAAAAGGAATGGCAAAACCGTGACATTCATGCCCAAACCGATCTTTGGCGACAATGGATCGGGTATGCACGTTCACCAGAGCTTATGGAAAGGCGGGAAGCCGCTGTTTGCAGGCAATGGGTATGCCGGACTGAGTGAAATGGCACTGTATTACATCGGCGGGTTGCTCAAACACGCACCAGCGCTCTGTGCAATTACCAATCCCACGACGAATTCCTACAAGCGTTTGGTGCCTGGATTTGAGGCACCGGTCAATCTGGCCTATTCACAACGCAACCGGTCTGCCTCGGTTCGTATCCCGATGTATTCTTCGAATCCAAAGGCCAAAAGGATCGAATTCAGATGTCCTGATCCAACCTGCAATCCCTATATCGGTTTCCCGGCAATGTTGATGGCGGGTCTGGATGGAATCATCAATAAGATCGATCCAGGGAAGCCGCTCGACAAGGATATCTACGATATGACCCGAGAAGAACTCAAAGGTGTCCCTTCGGCACCAGGGTCGCTTCCACAGGCGATCGAAGCACTCGAACGCGATCACGACTTCTTGCTTCGTGGAGACGTGTTCACGAAAGACACGATTGAGGTCTGGATCGAATACAAGCGCGAGAAGGAGATTGCACCGATGGCGCTTCGGCCGCATCCGTATGAGTTCATGCTCTATTATGATGCTTAGGAATCCAATCTTTGGAAGAATCTTCGAATCCCGATCTCACACGGTCGGGATTTTTTTTGACTGTTTCGATTGCATTTCAAGCACGTTCTTGCTACTTTTTCTAAATAATGCCTTCGTTTCTTTGGAATATACTCGAATCAAATACAACGTTGCCAATCGCGTTTGCTCCATCACCTTGAGTCGTCCGGAGAAACACAATGCCTTCGACGACACTATGGTTTCGGAATTGTCTGCTGCTTTCCAGGTCGCCCAGAGAGACAATGAAGTCAAGGCGATCATCCTGAAGGCCGAAGGCGACTCATTTTCATCCGGTGCCGATCTCGCCTACCTGCAAAAGATCTCCAAATACGATTTTGATCAAAATCAGAAGGATTCTTCGAATCTTATGAAGTTGTTCCTTCAGATTTACACCCAACGAAAGCCCGTTATTGCACTCGTTCAAGGAAACGCACTGGCTGGAGGGTGCGGTTTGGCGACGGTGTGTGATCTCGTGATTGCGGCGAAAGAGACTGCCAGGTTTGGTTACACTGAAGTCAGGATAGGATTCATACCCGCTATTGTAATGGTTTTCTTGATCCGGCGGGTAGGAGAAGCGAAGGCACGCGAACTAGCGTTGCGTGGCAACATAATCACCGCAGATGAAGCACAACGCATTGGATTGGTGAATCTTGTAGTCCCTGCCGTGCAAATCGATGAAGCGGGGGAAAAACTGGCAATCGAACTCATTACGCATTGCAGCGGGTCGTCCATGGGACTCGTGAAAGAGCTCATTACCAGAATTAGCGGGATGTCAATGAATGACGCCTTGGACTATGCCGCGAATCTCAATGCCCTTACGAGGATGACGGACGACTGCAAGAAGGGAATTGATTCCTTTCTTAAGAAAGAACCAGTCAAATGGCAATGACGATCTCTCAACTTTCTGCTTGCATACGGAGTGTTCCGGATTTTCCGAAACCTGGCATTGTCTTTCGAGATATCACAACCCTTTTGAAGGATCCTGAAGGATTCAAAACTGTTAATGAAATCTTGACGAAACGATACAAGGATTCAAGAATCGATAAGGTCGTAGGGATCGAATCTCGAGGATTCATTTTGGGTGCAGCATTGGCACTCGGGCTTGGGGCAGGATTCGTGCCCATTAGGAAGAAAGGAAAACTACCTGCGGAGGCAATACGCGAGGAATATGCGCTTGAATATGGGACAGACACGATAGAAATCCACAAAGATTCGATCTTGAAGGGTGAGAGGATTCTTCTACACGATGACTTGCTTGCAACTGGAGGGACCATTGCTGCGGCGATTAAACTCGTCGAACGATTAGGAGGGACAATCGTTGAAATCGCCTTCTTGATTGAGCTTTTGTTTCTCAATGGCCGGCGCAATCTCGGAAGAGAAAATATCTTTTCCATTATCAAGGTCGAGAAGGAATAGGACAGGCCAGATACGCATCCATGCAGATAGGTGAACTGGCTCCGGATTTTACGCTTCCACTCCACACCAATCAAGAATTTCGATTGAGTGATCATAGAGGCAGCAAGAGTGTTGTTTTGTATTTCTACCCTCGAGACTTCACCTGGGGATGCACACGAGAAGGATGTCTTTTCTCCTCCCATATCAAAGAAATCGAACATCTTGGAGCGATCATCATTGATATAAGCGCGGACCCAGTCGAGTCTCACAAGGAATTTGTCAGCAAGTATGGGCTGGCATTCCCGCTTGCGTCGGATGTACATATGACGGTGTGCAGGATATATGGTGCGGTGTGGCTCAACGGCATAGCGATTCGACGACTAACATATATCGTCGACAAGAATGGGGTCATTTGTGGCAAAACGCGACACGAGCTGCTCATCAATAAGCATTGGGATTATGTGCTGGGAGTATTACGCGCGCTGGTCACAACGAACGACAACATACAATCCGCAACTCCGTAACACATGAAAACGATTATTGAACCATTCAAGATCAAATCGGTCGAACCGATAAAATTTACTACTTACCAGCAACGCGAACAAACATTAAAGAAAGCGTTTTACAATCCATTCATGCTCCATGCGGACGATGTGTTGATTGACCTGCTGACAGACAGCGGAACTTCCGCAATGAGTGCAAAACAATGGGCGGGCATGATGGAGGGCGATGAATCGTACGCAGGATCGAAAAGTTTTTTTCGATTCGAGACAGTGGTGAAGGAACTAACCGGCTTCAAACATGTTATTCCGACCCACCAGGGACGTGCTGCCGAAAGGATTCTGTTTTCGATTGTTGGAGGGAAAGGCAAATTCATACCGAACAATACGCACTTCGACACGACACGGGCAAATGTGGAGTTCACGGGTGCAGAGGCAGTCGATCTGTTGTGCGAGATCGGTAAGCATCCCGAGACGGTCGCACCGTTCAAGGGTGATATTGACGTCCTTGCACTCGATCGGTTCATTCAAGAGAAGGGGCGCGAGAATATTCCGCTCTGTATGATTACTATCACGAACAATTCGGGTGGAGGTCAGCCAGTCTCCATGAAGAACATCCGTGAGGCAAAGAAGGTCCTCAAAAGACATCGCATACCACTGTTTCTCGACGCATGCAGGTTCGCCGAGAATGCCTACTTCATCAAGCTCCGAGAAAAAGGATATGCAAACAAATCGGTGCGCAATATTGCACAGGAAATGTTTTCCTTGGCGGATGGCTGCACGATGAGCGCGAAAAAGGATGCTCTGGTGAATATTGGCGGTTTCTTTGCCCTGAATGACGACGCATTAGCGGCAAAGGCACGCAATCTTTTGATCATAACAGAAGGATTTCCGACCTACGGTGGCCTGGCAGGACGAGATCTGGAAGCCATAGCCCAGGGGCTTGAAGAAATCCTGGATGAACATTATCTCCAGTATCGAATTCGATCTATTGAATATCTTGGCGAAAAACTCACGGCATCGAAGGTCCCGATTGTCCAACCGCCAGGTGGCCACGCGATCTATCTTGATGCAAAACGCTTTGCACCCCACATTCCGACGTGGCAATATCCTGGTCAATCAATTGTATGCGAGTTATACCGTGCAGGAGGCATTCGGAGCGTAGAAATCGGCAGCGTCATGTTCGGTAAGTACGATCCACAAACGAAGAAGCTGATTTCCCCCCCAATGGAACTTGTGCGATTGGCAATCCCGCGCAGAGTTTACACGCAAAGTCACATCGATTATGTCGTTGAGATTCTGCTCGAAGTGTTCGAATCGAGGAATCGACTCAAGGGAATGAAGATTGTTGAAGAAGCTCCGACGCTGAGACATTTCACGGCAAAATTCAAATACGCAGCGTAAGGTGACCGGCAAATGGTGACGTGTGGGGTCTGCAAGACTGACAATGATGAGTTTGCGATAGTCTGTCGCAACTGCAAAAGCTACATCCAAAATCGCATACCCAACCTCGATTTCTTCGCAACTGTCTGGAAGGTCATTGAGTCACCCCGCCATGCTTTTCACGATATCACCCTTGCCGAACATAAGAACTACTCGCTCTTGCTATTTGCATTGTTTGGGATAGGCCTCTCCTACACAGGTTTTTGGTATTTTCAACTTGGTAGCCGCTTCGAATCACTTCTCGACCTGCTCGCAAAGGCAACCGCAATCGGCGTTGTGCTTGGGTTTGTCTGTGCGATACTTTTTACTTTCTTGTTTGACCTGGTCGTCAGGATTCTGGGAGGGAAGGGGGCTCTGCGAAACTCTCTGGGGATTCTAGCGTACGCAACAACTCCTGTTTCCTTGACGCTCGCAATGATTCTGCCGATTGAATTACTCTCGTTTGGAATGTACCTATTTACGTCGAACCCAAATCCCTACTTGATTAAGCCCGGACTCTATGTGGCTTTCATATTCTTTGACAGCGCCATGGCGCTGTGGGCCTTTGGATTGTCCATCATTGGCGCATCCGTAAGCAAACAGCTTTCGATGGCAAAATCGTTTGTCGCGGCATTGGTTACGACGTTACTATCGCTTGGTATTCTGTTCCTGGTTGCTAAGGACCTAGTTCGGTATATTTGACCGGGATCGGGATTGCGGATGACAAGAGAACGCTTCGAAGAAGTGGCTCAAAAGGCTTTTGACAGTCTGCCTGACCAATTTCGGAACAATATCGAGAATGTGCATATCGTCGTTGAAGACTATCCTCCGGATGAACTCCGGAAGGAGGGGCGTGATGGCAAATATTCCCTGCTTGGACTCTATCAGGGGATTCCACTGACGAAAAGAGGTACGTGGTATGGCGCAAGCCCGACTGCGCCCGACAAGATATCGCTGTATCAAGAGAATATTGAAGCTTCTTGCCATGATGAAGAAGAAATCCTGCGACGAATTGTGGAAGTGCTTTTCCACGAAATCGGGCATTATTTCGGCATGAATGAAACACAGATCCGCAACGCGATGAAGAATTTCAAATGAGAATCATTAACCATTATCCGAAAGGCTGTTATGCCTAAAGTGACACTGCAGATCTCTTATGAAATCGACCCCAACAAGCGGGATGAGTATCTTTCGCTCACCAAAGAACTACGAAATCACTTTGTCGCTGAACGAAAAAAAATCTACCGGATCTACGAAATAAAGGGAAAGAAGAATTCTTTTGTTGAAGAATTCTTGTGCAATTCGATGGAAGAATATGAAGCCCTTGAAGATGATATGGATGAAAACAGCGAGAAACTCGTGAATCGACTTGAAGCAATGTTGAAGGAAGGGAAAGCGAAGTATACGACACTCCTCGAAGTTGAATAGCAGCCGAAGTGACTGTCCAAGTCCAATAGGCCGGGACAGTCACATGTGCGGCTAAAGGCTAATTCCTTTTCTCTAATTTTACCTTCATCGTTAGTATTTCTTTACCACGCTTAACAACCACTTCGACTTCGTCACCCGGTTTGTGTTCTCCCAGCGCATAAGTGAAATCATATAGGTTTTTCACGTCTACTTTGCCGAATTTCACAATGATGTCTCCTCCCTGAATGCCAGCTTTGGCCGCAGGACCTCCCTCACGTACGCCGGAAAGCTTCACCCCTTCGACCTGTTCTCCGAAATCGGGAATAGTCCCCATGGTCACTCTATAGCTGCGGCCGACATTGCCTAATGCCTTCGGCATTTCGACAGCAATGTATTTCGGCTTGATGGATTCTTGGTCAACGTCGAAAGCCACGTCTTCGACAAATCGAACGACTTTTTCCATCCCATCGTAATTCAACTTGTCCCAAGTATCCGAAGGGCGGTGATAGTCTGAATGAAGATCGGTGAAGAAGAAGTAGACGGGGATCTGCTTCCCGTAGAAGGAAGACTGATCGCTGGGGCCATATCCGTCTTTCACGAGTGAAAGAACAAATGTTGAATCCGCATTGTGCCTGGTTACCAATGAGTCAAATTCTCTTGATGTCCCAGTGCCATAAACAATCAGCTTTCGATTGTTCAATCTCCCAATCATGTCCATGTTGATCATGGCCACTGTTCGATCCAATGGAATTGTTGGATTCTTTACGAAATACCCTGAACCCAGGAGACCTTCCTCTTCGCCTGTAAATGATACGAAGAGAAGACTGCGTTTTAACTCATTCTTTCGAGACGCGAATGCTTGTGCGAGTTCAAGGACACCGGAGGTCCCGGATGCGTTGTCGTCTGCGCCGTGATGAATCGCGACCGTATCAGGCTTCAAGGAGCCCGATCCTTCACCGCCGTATCCAAGATGGTCGTAATGCGCGCCGATCACAAGGACTTCATTCTTGAGAGCGGGATCGCTTCCTTCCAGGAAGCCGACCACGTTCGCCGACCGATTCGAAATCTCTTCAACATCTGTCCGGATATCGATTGTGAGGTCCTTGATTGGCATCGACTGGGGGTGTTTGGATTTCACTATTTCGTCTTGGAGCTTTTTGATCGTGGTTCCCGCGGACCGAAGGAATTCATCAGCCGCGGCGCGCGTGATACACACGGCCGGGAGGCCTGCGTTCCCAATTGCCTGATCATAACTGAGCTTCATCAATTCATCGCTGTCCGAGTCGAGGGGACCGGTGACGACAATCAGCGCTCTTGCACCGAGTTCTTTTGCCTTCGAGGCTTTATATCGCAGGGAAGAGAACTGGTCGAATTCGTTCCTCGTTGAATCTGTTGTCGGAGCATAGCGGAGAACGATGACAGCCTTGTTTTTGACATCGAGACCGTTGAAGTCGTCATAGTTCTTGTCCGGTGCAGAAATTCCGTAGCCCGCAAATACCACGTCTCCTGAGAAAGTGTCGTTCGACGAAAATCCGAGAGGTCGGTATTGTTCGTTGAGGATAAGCGCATGCTCCTTTCCTTGTTCGACAACGGCACAATCGTTCTTTGTCCCGAGTTTCACGCCTGCGACAAAATCAAACCGTTGAAAAAAGGTGCCACGGTCACCCATTGGCGCGAGGCCGTCTAAACTGAATTCGTTGGCAATGTACGCCGCCGCCTTGTCCGCCCCAGCGCTACCTGCCTTTCGTCCCTCAAGCTCATCCGACGCAAGATATTTTACGTGTGCGCGGAGTTCTTCTTTCGTGACCTCTGGTAAGCGTTTGTTCTGTGCCGCAAGGAAAAGAGGGAACATGCAGACGAACATCGCCTGCAAAACGACTCTGGATTTCATGATTTATCCTTTGGATATGCGACATACGTTGACGCGTCAAACTGTTGACCTGAAATGCCTTCTCCGTCGTTTGACGCCAAATAAACGAAGAGATCTGTAACGAGTTCGGGCTTGCGGAGTAATTTCTGATCCTCTTCAGGATGGACGACTCGTCGCATGTCGGTCGCCATCGCGCCGGGATTCACAGAATTTACTGAAATGTTGTAATGACGCAACTCTTCCGCCAGTAGTTGTGTAAATCCCTCTAGAGCGTATTTTGAGATGGCGTAGGCACCCCATTGGCCTCTCATCACTCTTCCCACCGAAGATGATACATTGATGATTGCTCCGGCTTTCTTCTTCATCATGAACGGAATGAAGCCGCGAGTACAATTGAACAATCCGTTGATGTTTGTTCGCACAACTTCTTCCCACTCTTGAGTTGAATACTCCGCGATATTCTTGAGCGGCATGATCGCGGATGCGTTATTCACCAGAACGTCAATAGATTCGAACTCTTCAATTACAGCAGAGACGAATTCCTGTACTTGCACAGGGTTTCCGATGTCGCATTGACGCCAGACGACTTCAGTGTCAATTTCTTGAAGCTCTTTTACAACTGCTTCCAGGGGGTCGGAGTGCCGGGCACAGAGAGCGAGTTTTGCCCCCTCTCTCGCAAATCGCTGCGCTAATGCTTTCCCCAGACCTTTTGATCCCCCTGTAATGACAATTCGTTTGCCTGAAAGTCTCATAGTAATGATCGAGAGTCTATGACCGCGTGCTTTCCCATCACGCTAGTCCACCCAGTCTGCAACAAATATGTTGAATTCATAATGTGATCTGGCATTCCGATCCGACACAAAAACGAGCTTTTTGCCGTCGTGAGTAAACATTGGGAATGCGTCGAAGCTCCCACCGAAGGTAGCCTGCTCCAAATGGCTTCCGTCGTCTCTCATCAAAAAGAGATGGAAATGCCTTTTCACGGCACTTGTATCCTTCATGTTCGAAGAGAAGATAATACGTTTATCATCAGGATGAAAGATGGGTGCAAAGTTGGCGGCGTTCGTATTTGTCAATTGTACCTGGTGGCCGCCATCTTCATCGCAAACGAAGATTTCCATTTTGGTCGGTCGAACAAGTTGTTCGGAGAGCAACGTCTCATAGTCCTTGATTTCTGAATCTGTTTTTGGATGATAGGCACGATAGACAATCCGGTGACCATCCCAGGAAAAATTAGCTCCTCCGTCATAGCCGATTTCGTTTGTTATTCTCCGGATGCGCGTACCGTCAAGTTGCATGCTATACAGCTCAAGGTCGCCATCCCGTGATGAAGTAAAGACTATCTTATCCCGGGTGGGGGAGATGGTAGCCTCAGCGTCGTATCCCTTACTCTGAGTCAGAGGCAAGAGTCCCGAACCATCAGCGTTGGCTGTAAAAATATCGTATGCATTGAAAACTCCCCACACGTACCCTTTCGACTTGTCAGGGGAAGGAGGACATTCATTGCCGGCCAAATGCGTGGACGCATAGAGTATTTTCTTTCCGTCCGGGAAGAAGTAGGCACAGGTTGTTCTTCCTTTGCCTGTGCTGACCAGCGTCTGAGCGGAACCATCGATATTCATGATAAAGATCTGGTCACAGTAGTATGATTCGCGCGTTGATTGAAAAATCAGTTTTGTCTCATCAAATGAAAAATAGGCTTCCGCATTTGTGCCTCCAAAGGTAAGCTGTTTGACGTTCTTTAGGTGCGTCTCGAGCGGATCACGAAGCTGGTTATCCTGTTGGGAGAAGGTAATTGTTGTCACCGAAAAGACAAAAACCACTATTGCAATCGTTTTCATTTCGCTCCCTTCTTCAATTGTAGCAGGTATTCCAGTAACATCCTTTGGCTTGCCAAAGATATGTTGCTCTGCACTCCTGATGCTGTCTATGTTCGTCCGAACAACTGAACGGTCGAAATCAATGTACTATGATCATACGCCGGCGGTGCGCAGCTAAAACGAGAACAAACGTAAGCAACAGGGCGGGAATATGATTCCACGGAACTCCGGAGCACCTCAGGCATGGCATTTGGCGCGGATGGCTGATAGATGGCTACTGTCTTTCCAGGTCTGTACGTCCATAAGGCAGCTTCAAACAGATCTTTGCCGTTTTCATCCGCCGGATCGTAAACAATTGCTACGTGGGGTGGTGGATGCAGGAATTCGTCAAGGGAAAGAAAGAACCGCGAAGCGAAGATGCCGTAATTCGTGGCCATCCCGGAAAAACAGTTTAAGGATTTTTCGGCGAACGTACCGAATAACACCCGACTCGTCAGAATCCCAAGTCTATTCAAGACTGAGATTGCGACAGAATTCGCGCCGGCGACTGGCGAATCCTGAACGGGTTTCGTACCGATTGACAAGAGACCTCTACCGACCTGACGTGCTGGAATGTCGAAAAACCCTCCGTGTTCCTGATCTCCAAATAAATCAATTGTCTGACGGACAATCAATTCGGCTCTTTCCAAGTACCGTAGCTCGGCTGTTACCTCGAAGGCTTGTAGAAGCGCATTTGCGATCTCTACCTGATCATCCAGGAATCCCTCCGGGCCCAGTGAGGTGGCCCTGTGTGCAATCGTTCCGTCGCTGTTTGAATGTTCGTCAAGTATGCGTTCGAGTGTTTTCAGGGCAAAGTCCCGGCAATCCTCTCGACGAAAAACTTTGAATGCTTCGAAATACGTGGAGATCATCATACCGTTCCAATTCGCGTAAATAGTTTTGTCAACGAAAGGAGATTTCCGCTCCAATCGCGCTTCCAACATCTTCTTCTTCGCAGAGTCAATAACGAAGAGTACATCGGAGATCGGCTTTCCGAGTGATGTCGCAATCTCCTCTAGGTTACCCCCGAGGTGTAAAACATTCTGCGTTCGGTCGCCATGCATTTGACCCATTGATGAAATCCCAAACCGAAGTTGAGCCGCTTTGAACTCATCATCGTCCAAAATCCTCTTCGTTTCCTCCAGAGACCAGGTGAAATATGATCCATCGTCGCCTGGGGCGACATCGGCATCCTGGCTTCCGAAAAAGCCACCGTGTTCTCGGTCGGAAAGGACTGAGTCGGTAAAGCGAAGAATATCCAGCGCAATATCACGGAAGAATTCATCGTCTGTTGCTTGATACGTATGAATATAGTTTGTGAGCAGGGGAGCGTTGTCATACAGCATCTTCTCGAAATGTGGCACAATCCAGTTTTTGTCCGTGCTGTATCGATGAAAGCCTCCTCCTAATTGGTCGTAGATCCCACCCCGGGCCATCTTTCGAAGTGTCACTGTCACTGCATCGAGCATCCGTTTGTCCTTCAACCGATCATAGGATGACAAGAGCAGTTCAATAGCACTGCAATGTGGAAACTTGGGAGTTGAACCGAATCCCCCGTCCTGCATGTCGACTTGATCCAGAATTGCAGCGAGGGCATCATCGACCATCGAATCTGACAATGCTTGCGATTGGCCGACCTCGACCCAACGATTTTGAAGCGATTGTTTTATTTGTTGCGCGTTCTGAAAGACTTTTTCTGGTTCGCCCTTGTAGGTTTCCGCAAGGAGCTCCAGGATCTTCGGAAAACTCATTCTGCCGTAACGGTCTTCAGGAGGAAAATATGTTCCACCGAAAAATGCCTGGCCATCTGGAGTCAAAAACGCGGTGAGAGGCCATCCGCCTTGACCCGAAATCGCGCTGACAGCTGCCTGATACCGGGAATCAACGTCGGGACGCTCGTCTCTGTCTACCTTGACCGGCACATAGTTTTCATTGATGATTCGGGCGGTCGCTTCATTTTCATAGCTCTCCGTGTCCATAACGTGGCACCAGTGGCACCAGACTGCCCCAACGTCCAGGAGAATCAGTTTGTTTTCTTTTTGGGCGGCAGAAAATGCTTCTTCGCCCCACGGATACCACTGCACCGGTTGGTGCGAAGCCGACCTGAGGTAGGGACTTGATTCAAATTCCAACCGATTTATCCTACCCAATGGCAGGGTTGCTTCGTTCATTGAAGAGGACCTACGGATTTCAAGGAAAGGAGTTGGCCGGTCAACGGATCGTTGTGGAGATGTCGACCGGTGAACAATCACTACTGCAGTTTTGCGAGAGCATCCTTAAGGCGAATAAAGTCATCGTTATCAGCCACGCTGTATTCGAGATCCTCGTAGGCAATCTTGCCTTGTTTGTCAATAACGAACACGGTGCGTTTGTTGAAGCCGTACTTGTCGTTGTAACTGTCATAGAGCTTTGCTACAGCATGCAGATGGTCGCTCAAAAGTCGAAAGGGAAAGTTCTGTTCTTTTGCCCATGCGTGATGAGCGAATACGTAGTCTCCACTGATTGCAAGCAATTCAGCATTGAGTTTCTCAAGATCTTTGAAATCATCACGCATCGTGCACATTTCCTTCGTGCACCCGCCGCTCCAATCTGCGGGATAAAATGCCAGGACTATATTGCGTACGCCCACTGTATTTGACAGCTTCAGAGGTGTCCTTGCTATCGAATCTCTTGTTGCATATTGCAGGCTGAAATCCGGAGCTGTTTGGCCCACTTTGATCGTCGGCTCAGATTGGGAAAAACCGACAGACGTTGCAAGAACAGTCAACACCAACATCATCTCTCTACAACTCATACGTCACTTCTCCACGTTGTTTGACGAGCCAAATTAACTCATCTTGCCCTGAAATGCAAAGAATTGTCCGAAGCAAGGTGCCATTGGAGTAGGCAAAACAGGAACTTGTGGAAGGACATTCCGTGTTACCATACGCATGCCCAATTGATTCTGGAATTGCTAATAGCCATATTACGTTGAAGTGGAAGCTCGAAAGAATAAATATCTCATCGTTCTCGTAAGTCTGCTCTATCTGGGCACAACGCTCTATTTCGAGCTGGGACACACAGATATTGTAGATGCGGGGTTCGGAGCGATTCACAGACTTTTTAGCCATGATTGTAATGGCAAGGAAGTACATCGCCCGCTCGGCAAGGACGATCAATGTCCGGTTTGTGTGCGCAGCTCGCAGACCACGCCTTATGTCGAATCCAACTTCTACTTTCTCTCGCCAGCGTTTGAATTAATTGGCACTTGTGCTGTCAGCAGTTCCTTCCTGCATCGTGAGCGCGCTACTGTATCTGTTCGCGGTCCGCCATCCCCAATGGTCTGACTCAAAGACCACCCACAGCCCCAGATGTTCTGCTCATTTTACATTGCACCTTGAACAACGATGTTTTTGTCGTTGTCTGCAGTGTCATCACATACACTGTGAGGAGTTCTTATGAAATTGAAGGAAACATGTATTTTAGCGTTGCTTTTATTGTTTCTCTGGCCGGCCGGACTACTGAGGGCGCAATCGAAAGAAGGTTCCTCCTTCGATCAATCCAAATTCGTTCCCGATATCGCGCTCATTCTCGATCTTTCCGGTGTCACAAGGGATATGGCGAATGAAAAATATTACTCCCTTGCGATTCCGGGTTTCAGCTATCCCTTTCTGCACGAGATGGGTTCTTCCGGATCGAATGCGCACCGTGGATGGAATTTCAATTACGGAGAACTCTCGTTGTATTCCGTCGTCGATCCGTATTTCGACCTCTTTGCCGTTATCGATCTTGCGCCGGATGGCGCCGGATTGGAAGAAGCATATTTCTCAACGAGAAAGCTTCCGTACGGGTTTAAGGTGAAGGCGGGAAGATTTCTCGCGAGCTTCGGAAGGGTCAATGAACAGCATGAACATTTCTGGGACTTTGCTAACCGACCGCTCATTGCAACGGCATTATTCGGTGAGGATGGATTGAATGAAATCGGTGCGCAGGCCACTTGGGTCCCACCGACCTCGTTTTATCTCACTTTCGGTGCGGAAGTCTTGAACGGGGTGAACGAACAAAGTTTCGGCACTTCGGGTTTCAGCGATCCGGGCGGCACCGTCTCCGTCAATCCAGTGCAGGGACCAAATCTTTATATCGGATTTGTCCGCTCGTCCTTCGACATCGAGGAGGCCTCGATTTTGTTCGGCATCTCCAATGCGGTCGGAACAACAAGAACCGATCATGGTTTTTCTTCTCCTGGTAGCACGGGACAAGCTGTCAATGCGAACACTGATATTATCGACGGCGACCTGACGGTAAAATATTCTCTCGACGCAATCCGTTATCTTTCATTCCAAAGTGAATATATGTATCGGGTGTTGAACGGGACAGAGTACACCCGCGATTCATCAATCACCATCTCCTCACCAAGTCTGGATAAGCACAATTCCGGTTTCTATGCACAGGTTGCAGCAAAAGTCGATCAATTGTGGAGAATGGGGATCAGGTACGACTTGTTGATGCAAAACGATGTCTCTCTCGGGGGCGCGGATCAACATATGCCATCCAATCTTCCTCGCTATTCTGCAATGATCGAATATAGCCCTACGGAATTCTCACGGTTTCGTCTTCAATTCGACAGAGACCTAAGCCGCTACGCTCAGGCATCAGGGGGATGGTCGCGACAGCCCTATACACAAGTTATTTTACAGGCGAACTTGACTATCGGCGCGCACGGCGCCCACGCATTCTAAAGAAAAGAAATCTCTCACCTAACAATGGAGTTTCGTATGAAGCTATCGAAAATGATTCCGCTGTTACTGCTATTCATGCAAACAGCTTTCGCCGGCCAGTTGCAGGTCGTCGCAACGTATGGTTACATTGGTGACATCGTTCAACGTGTTGGCAAAGATCGCGTGGAAGTGGTATTACTTGCACGGGGAGACTATAATCCGCACATCATCATTCCCAAACCTTCCTACATTGCGAAATTGCGAAGAGCTGATCTTCTCGTAATCAATGGCGGACAATTGGAGATCGGATGGTTGCCGCAAATTATCAAGCAGGCGAACAATGCTACTGTGCAGCCGGGCGAGCGGGGATTTCTCGATCTGTCCATGCATGTCCATCTGATCGATGTGCCGACCAGTGTTTCCCGTGAGCTTGGGGATGTGCATCCTGAGGGCAATCCACACTTTTTCTTGGATCCCGATAATATCCCGATCATTGCTAAAGCCATAACCGAGCGGTTGAGCGAACTGGATCCTGATAATCAATCTTTCTATGAAGCGAACAATAAGGAATTATATGCCCTTTGGCAGCAAAAGATGAAAGAGTGGGAGGAGAAGTTGAAACCGCTTCAGGGAGAAAAGGTTGTCGAGTACCACAAAATCTTCGATTATTTCCTGAATCGATTTGGGTTTACGATTGCAGGCACTATCGAACCTCTGCCCGGAATTCCCCCGACGACAAGACATATTGCTGAGGTGGAGCAATTGATAAAGCGGGAAGGCGTAAAGTATATCCTGCAAGATGTATACAATCCACAGGATGCATCAACGTATTTATCGAAACAACTCAACGTAAAACTTATTATCATGCCGCACGATGTCGGATCTGTAAAAGAGGCTGATAATGTCTTTAGCGTATTTGATGAAATCGTGAGGAGACTGACTAATGGCTGATATACTTCTTTCCGCTTTCGTTCTTTCTGTTGTACTACTCGGCATTCATTCTTTCTTCGGATTGGAAATTATCAGAAGGGGAATCATTTTCACTGATCTTGCGATAGGCCAGATGTCCGCTCTGGGGGCGGCACTTTCCATTCTCTTTCTGGATGGGAAATACCTTTATCCCGTTTCGCTTGCATTTGCGCTTCTCGCTGGATTGGTTATCGCTCTTGCGTCCAAACGAACATCCTCGCACGAGGCATTCATCGGATTGCTGTATGCCTTCGGTATATCAGGAGTGTTTATCGTTCTCTCCAAATCAGCGCACGGAACGGAGATGTTCGATAAGTTGATGGCTTCGGATATTCTCTTTACACCATGGTCGGATATTATCGAAACGGGAATCGTCTACACGTTGCTGGGTTTAATACTTGTTTTCGTGTATCCGCGCATGAAAGGATTCTGGAAAGATACTCTGTTCTTCGTGTCGTTTGCTGCCACGGTAACCAGTTCCGTTCGGTTGGCGGGAGTGCTTATAGTGTTTTCTCTGCTCGTTGCCCCAGCGTTTATTGCCATACGATTGAACAAGTGGAAAACTCTCCTCGTGGCATGGATTGTCGGCACGGCGGTTAATCTGCTTTCTATTATCGTTTCGTACAATCTTGATTTACCTACTGGTTATACGTTGGTGTTCTTTCACGCATTGCTTGCGTTGATTGTTGCATTCGCTCTTCCGGTAAGGGAAAAGAAGGTGCTCGAGACTAACTAGCAGCTAATTTCGGTTTAGCTGGAATTCAACGTTCGCACGCCGAGGGAAAAAAGGACGATAAAAGTCCTTAGGCGCGGATCATAATCGTCTCGTCTCCTCCTTTGACCCAATATATGAATTTTGCTAACTTATGTGTGGATCTCGTCTTGAGAGTGTGGTCAAACGTAATCCGCTCGTCACACGCGTCCAAGGAGGAAAGAGTCCATATGATGTTCTTCACCATGAATTTGCTGGGAATGCTGATTTTCCTGAACCCTACATTGGCACATCCGACGAAAGAAAGTGGAATCTTTGGAGGCGATGCACATAATGTGGTGAAACATCACGTTTGAATTCGATGTCAGACTTATTCAAACAGACAAGTTCACCTGCTGGTGGACTTAGAATCAGGGTCGAATTGCTTGGAACGATAAGACGAAGACGTTCGAATTGCCAAGGAACGTTGTCAATAAATGATCCTGGATTTATCAATTTTCTGCGGTCATAAGAGAGTCTGAAGAAATGTCCTTGGGTGGGAAAATAGCGATTGTCACTGGTGGCACAGGCGCACTTGGATCGGCGGTTGTCCGCCGCTTTTTGGATGAAGGGATGAAGGTAGTTGTATCTCATCGTAACCCAAAAGAGCTCGGCGGATTTCCAGATTCAGTTCGATCTCGTATTTCGCTCGTACGATGCGATGTCACGATCGAATCCGATGTGCAACGACTGTTTGACACCGCAATAAAGATGTTCGGGAAAGTTGATATCCTCGTTAATACCGTAGGAGGGTTCCTGTCAAGCAAACCAATCCCTGATGTAACGGTTGAGGAGTGGGATCGGATGATGAGCATAAATCTGAAGAGTGCCTTCCTTTGCTCACGAGAGGCCCTTAGGCGGATGAAAGGTCAGAACTATGGAAGGATCGTCAATATTTCCGCAATGGTAGGACTCTATCCTTCGCCGGGACGATCAGCATACGCAATATCGAAATCTGCAGTCTCACTCTTCACAGAAATTGCCGGACAAGAACAAAAAGGCTCGGGAACAACAATCAATGCGATTGCCCCAAGCATAATTGATTCTTCTGCGAACAGACAGTCCATGCCTGATGAAGATTTTAGTCGATGGGTGAAACCCGAAAGTATCGCCGATATCATCTGTTACCTTTGTTCAGATGCTGCCAGAGACGTGACGGGAACCACAATAAAGGCATTCGGAGGCATATGATCCGGGGAAGTCGGCACGCGGATTAGACATCGCATTGATTTTTTTCTTATCTTTTAATAGAATTCTAGAGGAAGGAATCAGTATCTACCAAGTGTGTCGGTGCCGAGAAGAAGTTGATCAGGATTCCAAGAAATCAAGGCAAGTGCCGGTTCACTTGCCTTTTTATTTATGATCCAAGGATCTGCGATGACGCTGAGTCAGAAAATTAGTGAAGATATGAAGCTCGCCATGAAATCCGGCGACAAGTTGCGTCTGGAAACCCTTCGCTCCATACGTGCCCAGATGATCGAACTGACAAAAAGGGGGACAGGGTCGGAGATCACTCCTGATGAGGAGATTTCAGCGCTGCTAGCCGCCGCCAAGAAGCGTAAAGAGGCCATTGATTTATATCGCCAGGCCGGTAGGGAGGAACTGGCGCGACAGGAGGAACAAGAGCTTGCAATCATCAATACCTACCTTCCGAAACAGATGTCCAAGGAGGAGGCGGAAACCGTCATAGACGCAATCGTCTCTCAGTTGGGGGCATCATCGATGAAAGACATTGGCAAAGTGATGCCTGTGGCAATGAAGGAGCTAAAGGGAAAAATCGATGGCAAGTCTGTCCAGGAAATAGTCAAACGAAAA
This sequence comes from Bacteroidota bacterium, assembly GCA_017882185.1. GTDB lineage: Bacteria > Bacteroidota > Ignavibacteria > UBA10030 > UBA10030 > JADGQA01. The sequence continues at coordinate 11,352 of JADGQA010000016.1, read as the reverse complement.
CTTGGGGGAACCTAGGTGATTCTGGATCTATTTTTGTTATCACCCCTCATTTTGTATACACTACTTGGTGTGCGCGATGGCCTTGTGCGGAAGCTCGTGGGTATCGGAGCAATTATCCTTGCCCTATTCCTGGCACAGGCATATATGCACGACATAGGCGAGTTTATGTCCGAGAACATGGGAATCTCGCCAAGCGACGCTCCCTCGACAGGATTTGTCTTCATTTTCTTCTTCGTGACACTATTCGTATCAATCATCTATAGAGTTACGTCCGGGAACTACAAGATTGGCGGCGTAGCCGACAAAATCCTGGGAGGAGTTCTCGGTTTTGTGCAAGGTGCTCTTCTCGCAAGCAGCCTGCTGTTGATGCTGGCGTTCCAGGGAATACCGTCAAGAACCACCCTCCGTGATTCCAGACTATACAAACCCCTTGTGAATATCGCTCCCCAGATTCTGGATCTTGGGGGAGAAATCGGGCCGAGCGCCGTCAAGAATATTGAAAGCCTTACAAAACCAGGGGGCAACAAATAGAGTCTACGACCAGGAAAGATCACAACGTCTTCGTCAAGTTGACAGAAAAACAATGACGTTCTTAACGTCACCGAAAAGTCGATCAGATCGCGAATCAGGTTGGCAGGATTAGTGCAAGAACTACCTCCCCATTTTTATTCCTCGATTAAGAAGCTCGAATTCGACAAAGTAATCGAACGAGTGAGTAAGCTTGCCGTGACGGATCTCGGTCGAACAAGGGTGCTGAGCATCGTTCCTTCGACAGATCCTATTGCCATCCGACTAGAGCTGCAACGTGTCAGTGAAATGAAAGAGCTCTTAATTGCCGAAGGGGGGATCCCAATTGACGGTACGAAAAACGTCATCGCGTCACTTCGTAAGATCAGTGTTGAAAATCAGGTCCTTTCCATTCAGGAGCTTCTTGACATTGGCTCCACCCTCCGGACCTCTCACGGCATGCATTTGTTTCTCACAAAACGGAAAACGCAGTATCCAAGCCTTTCGATCTACCTGGATTCTCTCTTTATCGATAAAGTCGTTGAGTTCAACATAGCACAAGCACTCGATGATCAAGGTTTTGTGAAAGACGCCGCAAGTAAGGAGCTGAAACAGATACGACGTGACCTTGCCGAGGCAAGTGATGCTTTGAGAACGAGATTGGAAAGTATCCTGAAAAAAGTTTCGGCACAGAATTTCATTCAGGATGAGATTCTCACCACCCGGGATGGCCGTATGGTCATTCCAGTCAAGGTGGAATACAAGACACACGTTGCCGGATTCATACATTCGAGTTCTGCAAGCGGTCAAACGGTTTATATAGAGCCGGCAGAGACACTGGATCTGAACAATGCGCTAACAGAGCTACAGTTGAGCGAACAACGAGAGATCCACAGGATTCTGACGAACTTGACAAAGCAGGTTCGAGATATCCGCGAGCCGCTTGCAGCCAGCCATCAAACACTGGTGGAAATCGACGTTCTGTCGGCCAAAGGGAAATATTCCATAGAAATTGTTGGCAATGCTCTTGGCCTTGCTGAGACACCTCGGATAACACTCGTCCAAGCACGCCATCCTGTACTCCTCCAGCGACACACGCGTGAAGAAGTTGTACCCCTGAATCTCAGGATTGGAGATAAGATTACGACCATTCTGATTACGGGTCCAAATGCCGGGGGCAAGACCGTAACGCTCAAAACAATCGGATTGTTAACGGCCTGTACGATGGCGGGTCTTCACGTTCCCGCCGCTTCTGAATCAGAAATCTATCCGTTCAAACATTTGTTCGTGGACATTGGAGATGATCAATCGATCGAGACGGATCTCAGCACGTTTTCATCTCATTTGATCAATATGAAGGAAACGATCGAGGAAGTTGATGACGAGTCATTGGTGTTGGTCGATGAAATCGGAGCGGGAACTGATCCTGCGGAAGGCGCTGCCCTCGCTGCGGCAGTACTAACAACACTCCACCAGAAGAAAGCAATCACTGTTGCCACAACACACGATGGCTTTCTGAAGGCATTCGCCCACGAATATGTTGGAATGGAAAATGCTTCCATGGAGTTTGACCAGGAATCTCTCCGACCGACATACCGCCTTAGAATCGGGATACCTGGGAGCAGTTTTGCCTTTGAGCTTGCGGAACGAATTGGCATTGCGAAAGAAGTACTTGATACAGCGAGACAACAGGTAGGGGTTGAAAAAACGAAACTCGAGACCCTTATTCTCGAACTAGAGCGACAAACTCAATTGTTATCGACGCAGCTCATCGAGACCAGGATAGAGCGAGAACGTTTGGCCGAACTCACTCAAGATTACGACCTGAAGGTCAAACAGCTAAAAAAGGAACTTGCTGAGGTGAAACGAAAAGCTGTTTCCGAAGCGCGTGATTTAGTTCGATCTGCAAAGGCCAACATCGAACGGTCCGTGAAGGAAATCCGCGAAAGCAATGCCCGTCCTGAAGTCGTCAGGACAGCGCGACAAAACCTTCAACAACTTACTGAGGAATTATATCATCAAGATTCGTCCAACCACACGGAAGATCGACCGGTCGAATCATTGAGTGTCGGGGACCAAGTCCGGTTGCACGATGGCATGCAGGTTGGAGAAATAATACAAATACAGAAGGAATATGCAACGGTCTCCTGGGGGAACGCGAACATGCGCGTTCGACTTCAGAATCTTGTAAAGCAGGATGGAGCGTTACCTGCAAAGTATCCCATTCCCCGCACGGATTTGCCGCAAATAGAGGCGAAAAACGAAATCGATCTTAGAGGTCTCTTTGGTGATGACGCGGTCAATCAAGTTCAACAATTCCTCGACAATGCATTTGTTTCGGGACTCCATCGTGTTGATATCATTCACGGAAAGGGTACCGGCGCGTTGCGAAAACGTGTGACAGAGTTCCTCAAGACTTGTCCTCACGTGAAGTCATTCCGGTTGGGCGAATGGAATGAAGGCGGCACCGGAGTGACTGTAGTGGAAATCTCCTGAATACCCGAGTGATCAAAAAGATCTTAATAGCGAACCGAGGTGAAATCGCAGTTCGGATAATCCGAACATGTCGCGAAATGGGCATCCAGACGGTGGCGTTGTTTTCCGAGGCTGATCGGACTTCTATGCATGTCCGCATGGCCGATGAAGGCTTTTCACTGACTGGCAATACACCGGGCGAAAGTTATCTCAGACAGGATCTTGTCGTGGATGCTGCCAAACGATCGGGCGAGGACGCAATCCATCCTGGGTATGGATTCCTTTCAGAGAATCCAGCGTTCGCCGAGAAAGTGGAAGCTTCAGGTCTGAAGTTCATTGGTCCGCCAGCGAGTGCAATTCGAGCTTTAGGAGACAAGACTGCGGCACGAAAGATTGCGGATGAATTAATGATTCCAACGGTGCCTGGAACCAGAGAGGCGATCTCGGAAGACGATGAAGCGGCGAGTATTGCAGCAAAGATTGGATATCCAATCCTTCTCAAAGCTGCTGCTGGAGGCGGAGGAAAGGGGATGCGGGTTGTTAAGGACAGGGAACAGCTTGCAGATGCTCTCCGGACTTCCAAATCGGAGACGAGGAATGCATTCGGCGATGACCGAGTGTACATTGAAAAGTATCTTCAGCATCCAAGGCATATTGAAATTCAGGTGCTTGCCGATGGAGCCGGCAATACCATATTCTTGGGTGAACGTGAGTGTTCCATTCAGCGTCGCCACCAAAAAGTCATGGAGGAGACTCCATCTCCGATTGTTGACGAATCGTTGAGGACAGAAATGGGACGCGCTGCTGTACGCTTGGTTCGTTCTGTCGGATACAGGAATGCTGGAACGGTTGAGTTTCTTGTGGATGAACACAAGAAATTCTATTTCCTCGAAGTGAATACGCGCCTTCAGGTCGAGCATCCGGTTACCGAATTGGTTACCGGAATCGATCTCGTGCGGCAGCAGATTCTCATTTCAGATGGGCATGATCTCTCACTTACGCAAGACGAGGTCAGCAGGAGGGGACATGCGATTGAATGTAGAATTTGTGCCGAGGATCCTGAAAACAACTTCTTTCCTTCCACAGGCATACTAAAACGCTACAGTCCGCCGCACGGCCCGCGGGTTCGTGTCGACAGTGGTTTTTGCGAGGGAGATAGTGTAACGATTTTTTACGATCCGCTTATGGCTAAAGTAATCACGTGGGGACAAAATCGCTATGAGGCAATTGACGGCATGAGGCGCGCTTTGGAAGAATTTACCATTCAAGGCGTCGAGTCGACAATACCATTCTGCCTATCCGTACTGAGCAATGAACGATTTCGAAGAGGCGAATTTGACACAAGTTTCGTCGATGAAGAATTCAATCCGGCAGTATTCCATGCCACATCGGAACGCCGGGAAATCGCCGCGTCTGTGGCCGCAGTGCTAATACAAGCCGGAGCACGGCAACAAAAGGCTGCAATTACGGACCATCAAGATGGAGAACAATCAGCGTGGAAAAAGCAGCGCTTGGAATCACACCATTAGAACAGAACCAATACAGCACACGTGTTGGAGATTCTGTTTACAGGGTGAAATTGCTTGATGAGAAGAGGGTTGAGGTGGACGGAAGGACGTACTCATCCAGTTTTGTCCGTACCCCCGAAGGATCCTATTCTCTATTGCTGGACAATACCATTTTTGAGATCATTGTACTTGAATCTGCTCAAAATGGAGAAGATAAGTCATTACAATTGAAGGTTGGCGGAAGTCTTCTCAAAGTAACCATTGAGGATCATCGATCTCTCGTGCGGAGGAGTCTATTGCTTGCACATCCACAATTGTCCACTGTGCAGGAAATAAGAGCACCAATGCCGGGCAAAGTGGTTCGAGTTGAAGTCAAATTGGGGGAAACTGTAATCGCAGGAAGTGGACTCCTGGTGCTGGAAGCCATGAAAATGGAGAATGAAATCAGATCAACGATGGGTGGAATAGTGGAAAAGGTGTTCGTCGAGTCTGGAAGAGCTGTGGAAAAAGGAGAGATGCTTCTTTCAATAAAGACAAATTAATAATCATTTCAGAATAAAAGATCGACATGCGCTATAAGCCCGTAATTAAGGACGAACCTTTTGTGACGCTTGAGCTGGCACGCCTACATGGCTTGACCGAAGAAGAATTTGACAAGATGGTCAAGAGCCTCGGGAGGGTTCCAACATTCACAGAACTGGGCATTTTCAGTGTGATGTGGAGTGAACATTGCAGCTACAAGAATTCAATTGCTTTGTTGAAAACCTTGCCACGTAGCGGGGACCGACTCCTGGTGAGTGCAGGTGAGGAAAATGCCGGATTGGTCGATATTGGAGACGGACTTGCGGTCGCATTCAAGATTGAGAGCCATAATCATCCATCAGCTGTCGAACCTTATCAAGGTGCAGCAACTGGAGTAGGTGGCATTCTCAGGGACATTTTTTCGATGGGAGCACGTCCGATCGCAGTACTAAACTCGCTTAGATTTGGAGATCTAGCCGACAAAAGAGTCCAGTATTTGTTTAAGAATGTCGTCAAGGGAATTGCCGACTACGGAAACAGTTTTGGAGTTCCTGACGTAGCAGGTGAGATCTACTTTGACAAATGCTATCAGGGGAACCCACTTGTCAATGCGATGGCCGTGGGCATCGTCGAGCACGACAAGGTTGCATTAGCATCATCAAAAGGAGTAGGCAACTCCGTTATGATCGTAGGCTCTTCGACCGGCAAGGATGGAATTCACGGGGCCACATTTGCCTCCGAGGAAATTTCTGAAAAATCCGAAACGAAGCGACCGGCAGTGCAGGTGGGTGATCCATTTGTGGAGAAGTTGCTACTGGAGGCGACATTAGAGGCAATAAGTTCAGGTTATGTCGTTGGTGTTCAAGACATGGGGGCAGCTGGAATCACTTGTTCGACTACTGAGATGAGCGCGAAAGGAAGATGTGGAATGCAGATCGATCTTGATTTGGTCCCTTTGCGGGAATCTGGAATGACCAGCTATGAGATCATGTTGTCTGAATCGCAAGAGAGAATGCTTTTTATTGTCGAGAAAGGGTATGAGGGCGAAGTAACTAAGATCTTTCAAAAATGGGACTTACATGCGGTCGTGATAGGGTCCGTTGTAGATACTCAGTCAGTTCAAATCAACATGGGCAATATCACGGTTGCAGACGTTCCTGCTAAGGTGCTTGTTCTGGGTGGTGACGCGCCGGTCTATGCTAGAGAAGCGAAGGAACCAGGATATCTTGCTAAGACACGGACGTTTGATGTTGATTCCGTGCCGATACCGAGAGATTTTAATGATATCCTGCTTAGACTCCTCGGAAGTCCTACAATCGCCAGTAAACGATGGGTATATGAACAATACGATTGCATGGTAAGAACCAATACAGTCATGGATGCCAGAGGCGACGCAGGAATTGTCCGGATTAAGGGAACTGAAAAGGCACTTGCTATGAAAACGGACTGCAATTCTCGATATGTGTATTTGAACCCTAGGAGAGGCGCACAAATCGCTGTAGCTGAGGCAGCTAGAAACGTTGTATGCGTTGGTGCTAGACCCATTGCCATAACGAATTGCCTTAACTTTGGAAATCCGTATGACCCAGAAATCTTTTGGCAATTCCGAGAAGCCATCAAAGGAATCTCTGATGCGTGTAATGTATTTGGAACTCCGGTAACTGGGGGCAACGTCAGTTTCTACAACGAGGACCCAACAGGGGCTGTGTACCCGACCCCAGTAATCGGAATGCTGGGATTGATTGAAGATCAAGGAAAGATAATCGGGAGCAGGTTTTCATCACCTGGTGACGTAGTGATCGTTTTTGGCAAGAGCCACGCTGAGATTGGCGGCTCCGAATATCTATTCCTCCAGACTGGTCAAATCGTCGGCGAACCGCCTGCAATTGATCTCGAGTCGGAAAAGAGGCTCCAGACCTGCGTGCTTGAGCTGATAAATCAGCGGCTTCTTGTCTCAGCTCACGATATTTCTGAGGGCGGCCTTGCAGTGGCGCTGAGCGAGTCTGCGTTCGGAGAGAATGTGAACCTAGGAGTAACCGTCGGGGTAGGCGCCTTGACTGGAGCGAGACCTGATTTTGATCTCTTCGGAGAGGATCAAACTCGGATTATCGCGTCCGCAAGGCCCAGTCATGTGGCGGATATTCTTTCTATGGCCCGCTCGTCAGACGTCCCGGCCGTGACAATTGGTTCCGTAACGGATCTGGGCAGAATTGAGATTGCTGGCCTGATTGATATTGGAAGGGAGGAAGGCGAAAAAAAGTATGAAGATTCAATCACATCGTGCGTCGCCTGACAATGAAGACGGCGAGTTGATGTTACTTTACATAACACATATTATATCTAAGTGAACGTTTGCAGCCCGGCTGATCCTACTACTACATCTAGTGACTTAGGATTGAGCTCAACCTCAGCTCTTTCATTGTCAATCCCCAAGATCTCTCCATCGCAATGGACAACAAAAGGCCTCTTTGAACCCACGCTGATCTCATTCGTATCAAAGAAACTCACCTCCGGAAATTGGCCATGCCTGCCTTTTAGTATCGTTGGCAATATTCGCAACGCCCGTAGGAGTGAAACTTGTTTTACCGTACACACTTCAAACATTCCGTCCTGCGGATCCGCTTTCGGAGTCACATAGAAGCCGCCTCCTTCGGCATAACCATTGCCAATGCAAACAAGATAGTAATTTTCCTTCGTTTCCATGCCGTTAAATGACAACTCAAATGAGTGTGGTGTGAGCTTCTTCAGCGATCTTAGGACCGACACAAAATACAGAGGGACGCCCTGGAGTCCCTTTATACGCTGACTCTCATAAGCGACGACAGCATCGAAACCTATGCCTATGCTATTCACGAACTTCCGAGTCCTCTCGCCCTTCTGACTGTCCTTTAGCCGAACGGTACCGCTATCAATTCTCTCCGTCCTGCCAGCGATGATGGCATCGACGGAACGCTCAACTCCATCGGTCATTCCCAGCATTCTGGCAAAGTCATTCCCAGATCCAGTCGGGATCACGCCCATCGACGCCCGTGATCCGATGACTCCGTTAGCCACTTCGTTTGATGTACCGTCTCCACCAACAGCCACCACGACATCAAACTGTTCTGCAGATTCTCTGGCAATGTCGATTGCATCTGAGGCCTTTTTTGTTTTTTCAATGGCGAATTTCACATTCTTTGACTTCAAAATCGAATGGAGGATGGAATCCATCTTCCTTGATTTGCCTCGCCCCGCCTCTGGGTTGATGATGAATTTGAATCGCTTGTCACTCGACATCGACCTCACCGCGGAATGTAGAAATGGCCTGGCCTTTTAGTGTCACTTCAAAAAACCCTGAACCTGCGTACTTGAACCCGACTTCTAGCGATACGCCACTCGAAGGCAATATTGTCACAGGAGATGCTATCTTCCAAAGTCTTGAAGCAATCACCGCCGAGGCTATTGAACCTGTGCCACAGGCTAGAGTTTCAGCTTCAACACCTCGTTCATAAGTCCGCATTCTTATGGTACTACCTTCGCTCCTATCAATGAAGTTCACATTCGTACCTTCCGGTCCAAACAGGCTATGGTTGCGAACCTTGCGACCAATCTGCTCGACCGGAATCACCTCGAGGGCATCATACTTCTTCGAAAGCTGACGTATTGGAATTACAACGTGTGGCGAGCCGGTATTGATGAAATGCGCCTTCAAACTCAGGGAACCTACTCGGAGCACGATATTCATCCTGATATCTGAAGGATCCTTCATCGAAAGCACGACGTCGCTGTCACGTACGATCGATTTATATCGATATCCCAAGGCTTCAAAACTGTGCGTGGGGCCAGCAATTCCGTTCTCGACGGCGTAGCGGGCGATGCATCGTCCTCCGTTACCGCACATACCACCGTAACTGCCGTCTGCGTTGTAGTACATCATCCGATAATCGGCATCGTTCGTCGTCTGGAGAAGAAGAAGGCCATCAGCTCCTATCCCCCATCGTCGGTCACAAAGTTTTTTTGCTAATGCCTCGCCATCCTGGATAACGCCGGATCTATTGTCGATGACGACGAAGTCATTTCCTGCACCAGACATTTTTGTGAATTGGAGCTTCATGGAGAACCTATCCAGCTTTCACTTGAAGAAACTACTCTGATTAATCAGACATTCTTCCAAAAAAAAACCTTCGGCGGATTCCGAAGGCTGAAACAAGTGGAGGTGCGGGGAGTTGAACCCCGGTCCGAAGAGAAGATCCTCAAGACCTCTACATACGTATCTTGCCTTTTGGTTTCGCATCTGGGAACTCTGGCAAGCGAGATTAACCAGACGCTATCACAAGTGTTTCCACGAAGTGGATTCATCCGCAAGCCTTGAGAACACCTTTGGACTATCCCATCTAAGTCGACGTTCCTACCATCTCCAATGGGAGAGAAACGATAGGAACGGGTAGCTTAATTAATTAAGCTGCCAGTGCGTAGTTGTTTTCAGCACTTATGTTTTACCGCTTCTTTAGCGTGGACACGGAGACCACGGTATGCAGTCAAGAGCGTCCTCATCCCCGTCGAATCCAGTTCACCCCCGGACTATCGGGAAGGAGTCGTGTCGCTGTGACACTAACGTAATATAGCAAAAACTAATTCACTTATCAATCCGCCTACCTCTTCGTCCTTCCTTCGTCTCATCGGGATAGTTCTTCCGAAGTTCCTTGACGAGATACTTGAAAGCCTCCTCAGGAGAATTGGCATAACTAAATAGACTAACGTCACTTGCGCTGATGAGTCTCATCCGGATGAGGGTATCGATGTCGATAACTTTGTTCCAAAACTCCTTCCCATAAAGTACCACAGTGATTTTCTTTCTGAGCTTGCGAGTCTGAAGAAGCGTGAGAACCTCCATCAATTCGTCAAATGTGCCAAAGCCACCAGGGAACACAACAAGCGCTTTCGACAGATAGACAAACCAAAACTTACGCATGAAAAAATAGTGAAACTCAAAGTTGAGTTCCTTCGAGATATATTTGTTCGCATATTGTTCGAACGGAAGGCTAATATTCATTCCGATTGACCTCCCTCCTGCCTCGTATGCTCCCTTGTTAGCCGCTTCCATGATCCCCGGCCCTCCCCCCGAACAGACTACAAACCGACTTTGGTGAAAGAGTTTCTTCGACCATTGCGTGAGAAGTTTTGCGAGCTGGACAGCATCTTCATAAAACCTTGACATATCAAGATCGGTTCGAGCATCCTGGAAATGCTTGATTGCTGCGCTGGAAGTCTTTGATTTCTTTAAAAGAAGGCCTTCTGCCTTACGAAACACCTTAAGGGCTTCTTTGTGCGATTTGAGCCGGGCAGATCCGAAGAAAACAATCGTATCCCTAATCCCCGCTCGGCGGAATCGCCCAGACGGTTCCAGAAACTCAGCGAGCATACGAATTGGTCGCGCATCAGGGCTGCTTAGGAAATCAGGGTTCTTATACGCTTTCATAGGAATTTGCTGCGGTGCTTTTTTCACTTTTCTCATTGGAAACAGATATTAGTTCGCGATAGTATTGTAAATTCTTCTTAGTCGACCAATGATAATCGTTTATTGAGCAATTACTTCTGCAATGCCATTAAGACCGTTTCCAAGCCCCGAATAGATAAATCGACTTCCGCCAACGTTAGGGACAACAAGACCCAGACCGTAGATTTGTTCGTCTGGCTGTTCCGGTTTCGTACTACTTGTAAGAACTCCAGCCTTTTTTTTCGCTTCCGAAAACAACTCGGTTGGCAATTGACCAGGAACCACGGAGAGAATGAACCGCTGCAATGTTTCTTGGATTTTTTGGTATGTATCCAGGCGGGCTATCACTTCTTGGCCCACATAACATCCTTTCGTAAAGCTTATGAGGGATTTCAAGCCAATCTCAAGCGGGTTGAATTGTAGCGAGACTTCATTGGGATGGCCAGGAATCCCATTTTGAATGCGGTATGTTTCATACTGTTCTCTGGTAACTCGCATGATTCCACGGTCACCCATGAACGACTCTAAAAATGATTTGGACTCTTTCTCTGCTACGCAGAGGGCCTGTTGCACTCCCGGATATTTCAGCTGAAGTACAATGATCTTTTGTTTTGCTAATTCAGCAATTATATCAAAGTCCTGCAAGTTGAATACGAGGTATTGAAATCGATCGTCGGCCAAAGAAGTGAGCCTTGCGTCCTCCATAACAATGAACCGTCCGATCCAATCATTCAACTGTTCCCCCTTCTTTGACAAGCCAGCAAGAATGAGAGAATTGGCTGAGGCTCTGTACAGCACAAGGACATCCAGGATTCGGCCCTTCTCGGTTGTGAGAACGCTCTCCGCGTGCTCCCCCACTTTGAG
>JADGQA010000317.1 GCA_017882185.1 Bacteroidota bacterium | reverse complement strand
GGTCCTGCACCAGCACCTCGCGAACGACCCTGTCGTTCGCGAACGGTTTACTCGAGAAGCCCACGCTTGCGCCCATCTTCGCTCGGAACATATTGTCCAGATCTATGATTTGACCGAGTACAATGGCTGCCCCGCCATCGTGATGGAATTTGTTCACGGCCGATCCTTGAAAGCTGTGATCGCAGCATCATCGTATGATCGATATGAGTTGGCAAAGAGGACTGCCGTCAGCATGTTGCGAGCACTGTCGGTGGCGCATCGCCGTGGCATTGTGCATCGCGACATCAAACCCGGCAATATTCTCGTTGCGGAAGACGGAACCATCAAGTTAATAGACTTTGGTCTTGCGCACATCGTGGATTCTCCCACGGTGACAATGCAGGGAGCGGTTCTAGGGACGCCGGCCTATATGGCCCCAGAGCAAATACGTGGGGATGCCGTCGACGAGCGCACAGATTTGTTTTCCCTTGGCGCCACGTTGGTCGAGGTTGTGACCGGTGAACGGATTTTTGGGGGTGCCAATTATTCAGAATGCGTTCAAAAAGTGAGCGCATTCAAAACAGAGCAGCTCAATAAATTTTCCGAACAATTAACGGGCGAGTTCCTGGGGCTTGTGAAACGACTCATGGAGCCGGATCCGGATGATCGATTCCGTTCGGCACAGGAGGCGCTTGAAGCACTTCATGAGCAGGCTGAGAACAATCGGAAAGAACACACCGGCATTCCAATTTCGATCAGGCAGCTTACAGTTGGTATTTCCGTTGCCGTCATACTTCTGTCTATCCTAACCTACTCAGTTGTAGGTCACAAAAGTCCCAAAGTTCCAAGTCTTGCGGTTGAACAACAAGGATACATGACCGACACGAATTTTATGCGCGATAATGCGAAAAAAACTGCTCAGGAACTTCCAAAACAAACTGTCCCCGCAATCGATGATCGACGCGCGACAACGGCCTCCGAAAACGCTCGACACAAGTCGCAGTCTGCATCGACACGACCAAAGACGGATTCAGGAAAAGTCCGGTTCACCAGTATTCCTTGGGCAAAGGTCTATGTCGACGGTCGGCCTATTGGAGAAACACCGATCTCGCAATCAGTACACGTGTCTGCGGGCCAACACTTGGTGACCTTTTCTAATCCATCGTTTGATCCAATCCTCAAGACAATAGAGGTCGGCTCGGAGCAAGACGTAGTCATTTCGGCGGATTTTCTTCAGAACGCCGGCTACCTGCAGTGTGCAGTGAAGCCCTGGGCTGAAGTGTATATCGATGAACAGTACAAAGATACTACGCCGCTCAACAAGCCTATCGTCTGTTCTGCCGGCAAACATACGGTGCGGTTTCACAATAGTGCATTCACAGACGTGATCCAGGAAATTTCAGTCAGACCTCGAGACACATTGATGATCACAATTGCTCTCACGGCTCTCCATTGACTATGAAACCTCCTTTTGTCTTTGCCCTCACACTCGTTATGGGACCGGCGGTATTCGGACAAAGCTCCGCTCCGGATTCAACGTTGATTGCGGCAGAGAAACTCTACAACGCAGGGTCCTATGAATCGGCTGAGCTCACTGCACGACACGCGGTAGAACAAGCCGATCTAAGCGACTCGGTTCGTATTACAGCAGAACGCATCATCGCGTTCTCTCTCGTTGCGCAGGGCGAGCCATCGCTCGCAAGGGAGCACTTCATTTCCATCCTGAAATTGAATCCTTCGTTCCAGTTAGATCCGATTCTCACATCACCGAAGATTCTGACAGTCTTCAATGAGACGAAGCTTCGATATGCTGCGAGCGAGACATCAGGGTCCCGCAACCGCGGAGTTGGAGAAGCTGAACAGACGGGACCGTCCTTCCGTTCAATTCTCTTTCCGGGGTGGGAACAGTGTTACCGAGGCCGCACGGGGATCGGCGTTTCGTTGTTGAGTGTCGGCGTCGTATCACTTGGCTCCGGGATCACATTTGAATTGTTGCGCAGCTCGGCCCGCAGAGACTACCTTTCGGCAACGCAACCCGCCGATATTGCAGGCAAGTACGCCACATACAACCGCTACTACCGCATCGAAGCGTACTCGTTTATCGTATTCGCCGCCGTCTATATTACTTCTGAAGCAGATATTTTCTTGAATAGAAATCAGACTGTAGAAGTTCACCCGGCATTCAATCCTTCAAAAGGCACTTTCCTTGAACTCACTCTCCGTTGGTAGCCTGCACCGTGTGCGGCCTCGCCACGCAGATTTTGCATACTGCCACCAGGTTTTCGCTCGTTTTGCGTGAATTCTCAACTTTTCGAATTGGCATCCTTCGTGCGGAGTACGTTCAGCCAATACGGCACGTGCGATGTCCTCGCGAGGAGAGCAAATGCACCAATGATTATGAACCTCGCTGATTTTCTACAAGGAGCATTACGATGACTATTCGATACTCTGTAGGATCCTTTGTGTTGCTCGTTTGCGCGACCGTCGGACTTCTTGCCCAACCTGGACCAACCCATTCCAGGGTATTTGACGACAATGAAGATCAAGTAACATTCACCTCCAAACCAAGTCCGACGGCTCGCGTGAACGTTGCATATGTCTATACAGCTCACGCGGTCTCTAGCGACTCGACAGCAACCATCGGATATCGAGGCACTGTCAGTTATACGTTGAGCATGACAGCATTTCCGAAAACACTTCCTCTTCCGATTGACTCTGTGACGGGGTTGGTAAGCTGGACTCCGACGGTAAAGGGATGGTACGAAATCGTCATCCTGGCAGGTTCAAGTAAGGGAGGACACGAACGTCAAGACTTTACTGTTCTTGTTTCAGGAGGCAATGGAACAGTTCAGGGAAGGGTTACGGACACGCTGAATGCCGGTATTCCCAATGTTATCATCCAGGCGCTGAACTCAAATGTTATGCCGCTGATCGGCATGTCCGATGACGTAGGAGGTTTCTTCTCCTATTCGGCGAAAACTGACAGCAACGGTTATTACCAGATTTCTCCGGTCGAGTTGGGCCAATACAAGCTCCACGCAATTTCGACATCTCCCAGCTTCGCAAGCCAATGGTATGACGGTAAGAATGAGGCCGCATTGGCGAATGTTGTGACCGTTTCCGATTCGCCGGATGTTTTGATCGCGAATTTTACCCTCCGTGGCGGTATCCCGAGACTTCCCAAGATCTTGGTTTCCGGGCAAGTCACTGACACGTTGGGTGCGGGACTGAATGCTCCGGGCACAAAAGTTTTCTTTGTCCGTTCGGGTTTTGCACTCAATACCAATTCATCGACCGATGACTTTAGAGACGGTTTTGATGGTGACATGGGCATGGATTTCCGGATGGAAGGAAACTCACCCAGCGTCTTCTCAATAAAGGTTGATTCAATTGGCAACTACCAGATGCGTGTACCTCCCGGAAGCTATATTGCATTTGCTCAAGCAGTGGGATATGCCAGGGTATTTTTTCAGAATCAATCGGATTTCACGTCGGCAAATGTTTTGGTTCTTCAATCTGACAGTGACAACATCAACTTTACACTGAGCCCGCTTCCGA
>JADGQA010000316.1 GCA_017882185.1 Bacteroidota bacterium | reverse complement strand
TGACTACAAGAATGGAGCGGACCTTCAACTCAATCCGACTGTGGAATCGTTACTCCGGTATGGGAGAGGATGGAGTTACGGGGCGGAATTTCTCGTTCGAAAGAAATTCGGGCGATTCAGCGGCTGGCTTGGGTACACATTGTCCAGGACGCGTGAACAAATACCGGACATAAACAACGGACAGCCGTTTCCGGCGAGACAGGATCGAACACACGATATCTCCATCGTTACGATTTATAACTATAATGACATATGGACTTTTTCGGCTGTTTGGGTTTATAACACAGGCAACGCCGTGACGTTTCCGAGCGGCAACTATTGGATCGATGGACGATTGGTCCCTTATTACACAGAGCGGAATGGCTATCGAATGCCAGCCTACCATCGTCTCGATTTGTCTGCTACTTGGACGCTTGGACCGAGGTCTAATTTGAATTTCTCACTGTACAACGCTTATGATCGCTACAATGCGTATTCGATCAATTTCAGGCAGGATCCGAATGACCCAAATAAGACTCAAGCAGTGCAATCGACCTTTTTCCCCATCATCCCTTCAATAACATACAATTTCACCTTCTAAAGAGTCATGGGATCATCGGACATGAAAAAAATCTACAAAATCAATCCTTGGTCATTCGCTTTTCTTTTCCTCTTCCTGGCTATTGCGTTGAGTTCTTGCGAGAAAATAGTCTCCATTGATCTCAACAAAGCCAACCCGCACATGGTGATTGAAGGAATTGTGACGGACCAGCAAACTCCCGATTCCGTTGTATTGAGCAAGTCGGGAGATTATTTTGAACCGTCACTGATTTTTCCATCAGTTCCCAATGCCCTCGTTACAATTGCTGATGACTTGGGGACCGTTGACACCCTGAAGGAAGATGCGCCGGGGACGTATCGCTCGTCAACGCTGAGGGGCATTCCGGGACGGACATACACGCTCACCGTTGTCGCAGACGGCAACGTCTATAGTGCAGTCTCTTCAATGCCACAAAGGGTTTTGATCGATTCTCTTTATGCAACTCCGCTGCGCGAGTTTGATGGAGACGTGGGATACAATCTCTACTTGATGTTCAGAGATCCTCCAGCCCCCGGTAATTATTATAGAGTTAACCTGAGTATCGGCAGATCGTTGCCGCCTGATTCCATTACGGGGGAACGGTACCACTTGTTCAGCGACAAGCTCACGAATGGCAATGAAGTGGTTCTCAGAATGAGAACCGGTAGAAGCATTGTGACTGGCGATACAGTCAGTGTCGAATTACTCTCGATCGATCGAACATCGTATGACTACTTCAGAACGCTGAATAATATCTTGACGTCCGATCGGGCCCCGACATCGCTGGCTCCGACAAACCCGAACACAAATCTGACAAACGGTTCGTTGGGATATTTCATGGCGTACACGATTGATACGAAAAAGATAATCCTCCGATGAGTTACGCGAAAATATTCGGGCTCGTCCAATGAGCACGCTCTCACCTGCAAACGAAAATAGCTCAAATGAAAAACCACCGACACTTGTCCATTGCATTGGACAACGCTATCCTCAATTTTGTCCTTTAAGAGTATCTCGCCTGCCATCGTTCTCATTTTTTTCCGCTTTTTCGACGGTTTGCTTGTCCTGGCTTTTATCGGTATATTTTTTGCTGTAACCACATTTAATTGCAAGGACTTGCTTTGGTCACATTCTCCGGGAATCGACTGCAGACACTCTATGATTCATTCGTCGGCAGGCGAATTGCCGTAGTCGGCGATCTGATGCTGGATAGATATTTTTGGGGGAGTGTGGCGAGAATATCGCCAGAAGCTCCCGTCCCCGTGGTGGAGGTCGAATCCGAATCTACACGCTTAGGGGGCGCGGCTAATGTCGCAAACAATATTGCATCCCTCGGCGGCATTCCGATCATGATGGGGGTGATCGGCATGGATGATGCCGGCAAGGCGCTGAAGAAAATTGTCGAAGACCAGAAATTCCCGACGACGGGAATTGTGATTGATGACTCCCGGCCGACGACGATAAAAACCAGGGTCATCGCTCACGGCCAGCACGTTGTTCGCATCGACCATGAGACAAAAAAAGACATTAGCGAAGAGGTTCAACGACAACTTCTGAAGTCACTCGAACTCCAGCTCGATGAAATTCAGGGAATTGTTCTTGAAGATTACAACAAAGGCGTGCTGGCGAAGAGTTTTATTCTTAAGATTATCGAACTGGCGAAGAAGAAAAAGAAGATCGTTGCCGTCGACCCGAAATTCAACAATTTCTTTGAATACAGGGATGTGACGATATTCAAGCCGAATAGGAAGGAAACGGAAGAAGCTCTGGGAATTCGTCTGTCCACCGACGAAAACATCATCAAGGCTGGAAAGGAACTGCTGCAACGGCTTGAAGTGGATAATGTTCTCCTGACGCTCGGAGAGAAGGGTATGCGGCTCTTTGAGCGGAATGGTGGGGTTTCTGTGATTCCGACGGCGGCTCGCAGGGTGGCGGATGTTTCAGGGGCGGGTGACACGGTGATCTCCACGCTGACGATGGCCCTTGCTTCAGGAGCCAACATTTGGGAATCTGCAACACTGGCGAATCTTGCCGGCGGAATCGTCTGCGGTGAGGTCGGGATAGTGCCGATTGACAAGAAAGTTTTGTTCGAGGCAGTGGCGGCTCGTGACGACGGATCGCCGGAGAAAAGAAATGGGTGAAGTCATTGTGTTGTCAAACCTTCTGCGGTTGCGCGGGCAATGGAAATTCTTTGGCAAAAAAGTGGTATTCACAAACGGTTGTTTTGATATCTTGCATCGTGGCCACGTTGACTATTTATTGAAAGCGAAATCGCTCGGCGATATTCTTGTAGTCGGTTTGAATGATGATGCGTCGGTGGGGCGTTTGAAGGGACCGCAGCGCCCGATTGTGGAACAACAGGACCGGGCAGACATCCTCGCCGCATTGAAATGCGTGGATTTCGTTTGCTTGTTTTCAGAGGACACTCCTTACGAAATTATCAAAGCGCTTGTTCCGGACGTGCTTGTAAAAGGGGCTGATTGGCCGATTGACAAGGTGGTGGGAAGAGATGTCGTTGAATCCGCAGGGGGTAGCGTCCAGACCATCGAATTCCTCCCCAATCGATCAACCAGCAATATCATCGCGAAGATCGCGCGAACAGTAAAGCAGTGAAATCTTACGGACTATTGATGGAAGGGTCCAATCGATGCATGTCAGGTTTCCGAGATAAAGTTGAAAAAGTTCCTCCGCATAACATATTACACGGGGATAACTATTGTTTTCATCCTCGCTGCAATCGTAGGGTACACACAAACGCGGGGATTTCGTGGCTCACTGCAGAACTATATTCTTTCCCATTACCACACCGTCCTCAACGCCAACCTAAGTATCGGGAGAATAGAAGGGAATCTCATTACCGGGATTCGTCTGTACGATGTATCGCTCCGCAATGTTGATACGACCTTCTTCACAGCCGAACGCATAGAGCTCAGCCACGATCCGCTGGCACTCTTCTTCAACCGAGTTTCCTTTGGACGG
>JADGQA010000315.1 GCA_017882185.1 Bacteroidota bacterium | reverse complement strand
CTTTACTTTGTCAGGGAAATTGGTCACAGTAATAATCTGGCGTGTGTTGTCAAGGAAAACATTGCTGATTGTAAGGCCGGCAGTGCTGAAATTCTTTGTGTCCGGACGATACTACTACGATGACGGATACTTGTACGGCAAACGAGTGTTCAATCCTTCCGATTCAAGCAATTTCTCCGCAAACGACCCATCCCAATGGCGCATCGGAGCCACCGGAGACGGAAAAAATGTACCGATGAACTACCAAAAGAGAATTAGCTTGCAGGGAAAGGTATCCATTGATGTGGGATCTTCAAAAGGAATCATTCCCCAGGCGCTCTACCAGGATCGTGAATACAAGCAATACGATTTCATGTTCCAGCTGAACCCGGACGGGGACTATACGTATTACGAGAAGAGTCTCCTGGGAATGGCCAGCTATAATTACGTTTTCGGCCCTGCGTCGTTCATCGATTTCAATGCTTCCTTGATCACTTCAGACTTCAAGCAATACGTCTTTCCGAATCCCCTGGATCCACGGTATGTCAATCCGGAACGATTCACGGAAGTGAGCGGGAATGCGCTATACACCGGCGGGACTCAGAACTGGCATTTCTTACACAACACAGATACCTATACCGGGAAAGTCGATTTTACTTCGCAGGTGACGACGACGCATCAGATCAAATCCGGCGTGGAGATGAAGCAGCATATGCTGCATTATGAGGATTATCAGATCCATGTCGATGCAAGCAGCGACTTCAAACCTGCACTTCCCAACAAGGGAGACTTTGACTACAATATCTACACGAACCATCCCTATCAATTTTCCGGATATTTTCAGGACAAGATTGAGCTTAGTTATCTTATCGTGAACATTGGAGCGAGGTTCGACTATTTCGAGCCCGATGGGAGGGTTCTCAGAAACCCGGATGACATTGCCCAGCTCGATGCGCTGCAGCCGCCGTTCCCGGATTCAGTTTCCTATCGGGCGGGCGCGAAGTATCAGATCAGTCCGAGGATCGGAATATCGTACCCAATTTCCGACCGGGGCGCAATTCACTTCTCCTACGGTCACTTCTTCCAGGTTCCGCCGTTTGATTATCTTTACCGAAATCCGAATTTTCGAATCCCGCTTACGGGATCGTTTCCCGCTTTCATCGGCAATGTTATCGGGAATGCCGATTTGCAGCCCCAACGCACGACGATGTACGAGGTCGGGCTCCAACAGGAGCTTGCACCGTTCTTTGGTGTCACCGTGACCGCCTACTACAAGGACATTCGTAATCTCCTCGGCATTCAATTGCACATCAAAAATGATTTCAAAGTATTCGGCCAATATATCAATCGGGATTACGGGGCAGTCAAGGGTTTCACGATTTCGTTTGAAAAACAATTCAGCGATGGATTCGGCGGCACGGTCGACTATACGTACCAGACAGCATTCGGCAATGCGTCCGATCCTAACGATGATTTCGTCAAACAACAGTCGAGTCCACCCATCGCCATCAACAAGGAACTTGTGCCGCTCGATTGGGACCGCCGCCATTCGCTCAACCTCACCCTGACTGCAGGTTCAATTAACGATTTCACTGGAAGCTTGATTGCGCGCCTGGGATCAGGGCTTCCATACACGCCGTCTTTTCAGAACCAACGGACCGGACTGGAAAACAGCGACAATCGCCCGTTATTTTTCAACGCAGATTTGTATTTGACAAAGTATGTGAGCCTTTTCGGCTCAGAATTTTCTGTCTTCCTGAAAGTGTACAACGTGTTTGATACGCCGAGCGAAGTCAATATTTTCACCGATACTGGCCGTGCCGGTTACACGCTTGAACTCACGAGAGCGCAACAAGCGCCCCGCGGGGACAACACCATACAGGAATACTTTGCTAGGCCTGATTTCTATTCTGCTCCGCGCCAGGTGTTGCTTGGCGCAACATATTCATTCTAGCGATCCACTTGCTTTATGCATTGCGTCTTATGACCCAGAAAATCTTCCATAGGAATCTCATCATAGCCGGTCTCTTGAGTCTGGTTCTCACCTATTTTGCCGACGGACAACAAATTGTCGACAAGAACAAAGGCAATCATAATGAGACGAGACGGGGATACATGGACGGCAATTTGGTGGGAACGTGCTACTACAACTTCGGAGAGATCGCAGACTGGCAGAATGACCCGACGCAAAGCGGCGTGTGGCCCAAGGGAACAAATCACACCTATGTGGACGGCGTCGCAGTCATTGTTCAGGCAGAAGCAACGCCGGATCCATTGGACCCGACCAAAAAGATCCATCCTCTTGAGACGAACTACTATGAGTATACACGTCACAACGTATCGACGGGAGTAACTTACGGCTGGTGGCCGCTGCCCGGATACGCAAGCCGATTCCAATCGACACCTGCTCAGAGTACCGATGCCGGTACGTGGCCGCCCGTTTGGCCGGACCGACCAGCGAATTGGAATGGCCGATGGAATGGCTTTTTTGGAAATGGTGTCCTCAACGCCGACCTCGAAACCTATTTCGTGTTTGATGACAACGAGGATCGCGAGTACCTTCTCCAGAACAACTTTCATCCGGATGCACAGGATTCGACTCGCGGCGGATTGGGTATGCAGGTACGCGCTCGCGGGTTTCAGTGGTCACAAGTGCTCGCAGAGGACGTCATTTTCTGGCTCTATGAAATCACGAACATGGGCACGACGGATTATCCAAAGACCCTTTTTGCCCAATACGTCGACTGGGGAATTGGCGGTCACGACAACTCTTCCAACAATGCGGGCGACTATAATCAGGATCTCAACCTCTCGTATGCGTATTCGACTGTGTCGTCCGGCAGCCCTGGCAATTGGAGCCCGGTGGGAGTCTCCGGATATGCATTTCTGGAAAGTCCGGGAATATCGGATGACCATATCGACAACGACAGGGACGGATTGACGGATGAACGGCGCGATAATACTGCGAAGGTATTTATCACCAGTCCTTTTCAGGATCCATTTTTGGTTGATGTTCAGCAGGATACATCGCGATTCAGAACATTCTACGGGTATTCATGGAAGCCGCATTGGGATGCAGATGAAAACTGCAACTGGCGTTCCTACACCGACATGAACAATAACGGGAAATGGGACCCGGGGGAACCACTCAACGACGATGTGGGAACCGATGGCCTTGGTCCATTTGATGAAGGATACCCCGGTCCCGATCCGGATGGCACGGAGGGAAATGGGATTCCTGATCAGGGTGAGCCTAATTTTGGGATTCTGGACAAGGACGAGTCAGATCAGCTCGGTCTTACCGGATTCCTTATTTCGGCCGTCCATACGCATGACCTCAACAATGACGAAAGTAACTGGACGGCTCTTTCAGCACTTCCACAGCCGCACGGCCAATCTCTCGTGGGAGTAAATCTCGCAAACCATTTTTCAAGTTATTTGTTCCATCTGTCCGGCAGGGATACGTACAGCCTGGAACAAGGGCAGCCGGAACAGACCGGTGAGACAGAACGATTCTCTATGGCACTCATCTTCGGCTTGAATTCCAATGATTTGTTCCTGCG
>JADGQA010000099.1 GCA_017882185.1 Bacteroidota bacterium | reverse complement strand
AACGTCAGGATGATGATTCGGAAGAAGTCGAGAGGACTGTGGATTCCTGACGGGTTTGTGGTCTGGTTTGCTCAACTGCTAGCCACTGCTCCCTGAGTGCTGACTCCCGAACGCCGCTTCCGCCGCCTTTCTCCCGCTCATCACCGCACCTTCAATCGTAGCAGGGTAGCCCGTGTTCGTCCAATCTCCCGCAAGAAACAGGTTGTCGAGCTTTGTTTTGGTATCGGGTCGGATTGGTTCCATACCCGGCTTGGGTGAGAATGTCGCGCGCCTTTCTTTGATCACCAAAGAGTGAATGACCGCGGCATCGTTCGCGCCGGGGAAGACACGGGTCAGGTCGCTAAGTGCGAGTTGAACAATACTCTTCTTGTCCAATTCAATGAAGTCTTCCGCCCCGCTGATGACCAGCGACAGGTGCTGAGTTTTCGTTTCATGTCCCGCTGTGGACTTGCACAGCTTCGATCGGTTGAAAACCCACTGGATATTTGAGTTCAGTACGGCAGCAAACTCGCCATCGAAGACCTCGCGGTCGAGCCACAGGTTTATGCTCACAATGGGCGTTGAAATAAACAGTGGGAGACTGGGAACAATAAGATCATCGGTGAGCATTGTCGGTAGGTCGAAGAACGGGACCGCCTGAATGTACGAATCGGCTTCCAGCATTTCACCCGCAGCAGTATGAATACTCTTCACACGATCATTCTTCACCTCCATCGTGTGCACCCTGGTGCCCGTCCGGATCTCCCCTCCGTGCCGGGTAATAAATTCAACGGCCGGATCGATGAGCAGCGTGCTCAGTCCAACCCTTGGGATGAGGAGGCACGAATCTTCCCGCGTTCCCATGAATGCAGCCCGCAGGACACGGAAAAAGAGCAATGCAGAGACTTTCCTTGGATGATCATTGAGAGATCCAATTGCTATGGTATCCCACAGATAGGTCTTGTTTTCCGTCGATTGACCGAGTGTTGAAAGCCACTCATCGACAGTCAAGGAATCAAGCAGGCGTTCCTTCTCGATGGATGTCCGGAGCAATTCCAGCCCGACGCGCAACAAGCGGAGTCGGTCAAGCAAGGAAAGATTGGTAAGCCGCAGCAATCCGGCAAGAACGTGCAACGGTGCAGGAAGTGAGGAAGCAACAAGCTTCGATCTTCCTTTCAGAGGATCGACAAAATCGATATGCAAGAATGGCTGGAGAGTTGCCATATGTTCGGAGCCGATGGTGTGCAGATACTTCCGCGTCTCTCTATAACATCCCATCATTAGATGTTGTCCGTTATCCACGATGTCGCCTGTTGCATCATCCAGGAAGGAGTTCGTCCGGCCACCCAGGTGCTGTCTCTGTTCAAGGAGCAGTACTTTCCTGCCGTTGGAAGAAAGTTCCACCGCGGCACTTAAGCCACTCAGCCCACCACCGATAATGATGGTGTCGTATGTGTATTGTCTCGTCACGCAATTAATATAAGGAAAAGACCCGCGCTAAGCGGGATAGATTTGACAATCGTGCTGATGGAGGCCGAGCAAGATCCGTGGAAGATAACTACGACGTGCCGGTGTCGTGCGTGAGTCGTGTTGGGAAAGTCAGGCCGGCAGCTCGGTGTGGACGTACCGATGGAAGTTTTTCGGAAATTTGTTTCTGAGACGGAGTGCCATCGCTACGAGGAATTTGATTGAAGAGGAGAGGCGCACGCGCTTTGAAAAGACATCATAATGGTTACTCTCGATGCGCCTCAACAAAAGATAATAGATATTTCCCATTGTCCTCGCTGCCGAAAACAACGGCTTGTCTTCTTCTGCCAGGAATGCCTTCGCCTTCTTGAAGAACTGATGCGCCCGGTCGCACTCATATTTCATAAGACTTACAAACCGCTCATCATAGGTGTTTCGGATAAGATCGTCCTCGGTGTAGCCGAATTTCCTGAGGTCCTCCTGCGGAATGTAGATGCGTCCTCGTTTTGCGTCAGCTTTGATATCACGAAGAATGTTTGTGAGCTGGAGGGCGATCCCGAGATTGATGGCGTATTGACGCGTTCCCTCGTTATTGTAGCCAAAGACTTCGGCACAGATCAATCCCACGGTTGAGCCTGCACGGTAGCAGTATTGCTGCAGCTCTTCGAAGGTATCATACCGCTTCTTGGTCAAATCCATTTCCATGCCTTTAATCAGCTCATAGAAATGCTCGACGGGTATCTTGAAGCGGATGATGATGGTGGCGAGCTTATTCAGAAGGGTGTAGTTGGAGACGCCGTAGAGAGAACGCTTCAGTTCGTCCGTCCAGGTGAGAAGGCGTGCGTGCTTCTCTCCCTCGTCTCCCGCTTCATCGACGATATCGTCCGTCGTGCGGCAGAAAGCGTAAATCGTTTCGATCGCTTCCCGCTTGGGCTTTGGGAGAATCAGGAATGAAAAATAGAAGTTGCTCTGCCTGTTCTGGTCGAGCGTCGGTATGTATGCCTGCGTTCCTGTCATGGCTCGCTGCTATGCCATCAATGTACGCAAAAAGAGACTCAATTTGTCAAATGTCGACAGTCGCGGTCTCTTTTGAAAAACGTCGAATCCTTGCGATTTTATTTTGCCGAGGATGTTCATCCCTCCGTTGAACGTGAGTTTCAGCTCGAAACGGAGATCTTTGCCCACTTCCTGAAGGAGCGGTTTGCCCTCCCGGAACAGACGTTCCGTGCGGGCGACTTCAAAAGAGATCAGTTTGCGAAATCGAGTCGAAGGGATCCGGCTCACAATCTCATCCTCTGGAACACCGAACTGATCCAGGTCTTCCTTCGGGATATAGAGACGGTCCTTTTCCAGATCAATGGAGACATCCTGCCAGAAATTCGTCAGCTGAAGAGCCGTGCATATGTTATCGGAATGCATCATCATCAGCTCGCTTCGATAGTTGAACAGGAGCAGGACGAGCCGGCCCACCGGGTTGGCGGAGCAGGTGCAGTATTCCAGGACTTGCTCAAACGTCGCATAGCGTTTCGTCGTGACATCAGAACGAAATGCGGTCAGGAGGTTTTGAAACAGCTCTATTGGAATTTGAAAACGCTCTACGGTTTCGCACAGAGCGACAAAAACAGGGTGCGCAGCCTCCCCGTTGTAACAATCGTTGAGGCGTTGTTCCCAGCGATTGATACTCTCGATCCGTTCAGCCGATGTGTATCCCGGTTCATCGGCATAATCATCCGCTGTTCGCGCGAAGGCGTACAGCGCCCCAAGATATTTTCGCTTATCGGCAGGAATAAACCGGGACGCTACAGGAAAATTCTCGTAATGATCGTACGCTATCTTCTCACAATACTCAAAACTGTCCCCTGGTGTCCAAGGTCGGTTTTCGATTGTCAGATTGTGTGCCTGCACGAAGCGTTCCTTACTGAGAAAAGAAATTCTGGAGAGATGCGCGGTTGTCTCTTCTTCCCCATCAATATGCTGAATCAGCAAGGGAAAATCAAGGATTGCAGATTTCTGTTTTTTCTTGAGAATTCACGGCATGGGCAAGGTATTTTGATCAAGCTGCCTCAAAAAGATTGGATCAAGATCATCCTGGTCCACGTATTGAAATTCAACAGTGGTCGTAACAAGTGCACGGTAGCAACGACGATGGTCCCCATTTCTCAGATTGATGCATCATGATCGATTGAAGATTGGTTGCAAGCACCTCATGTTGCCAACGTCTTTCCAATTGGTTGATTCTCGGGCAGTGTTTGTCTATATTTTTTCCATGTTTGTCTTGCTTCATAGGCCCGCTACGAAATCTTGATGAAACGTTGTCTCCGCTTTGCATTGCTGACCCAATTCTTGATCGTGTTTGTGGGATTGAGTCAGATTCCTTCCGTGAAGCTCAAAGTCAAGGAGAGTTCCGGATTTCTTGGATTGGGAGGAGCCAGGTTCGTTGAATTGCGTCTTTCGAGCGAAACCCGGCAACAGTTACTCAACAGCGTGAACGTCAATGCTGGAGAATTCTATTACTTCGAATGTTTACCCGTTGGGGATTGGCGACTGGACGCTGATTTCGTCAAGGACATCCTTTCCAAGTTGACTGTTGAGCAGAATAGTCTAAGGGAATCCGTGGGCTATTCAGGTGATCTCAATACCGAGGGCGACACAACAAGCATTTTGATCAGTTTTTCAAAATCGTTGAAGATCCAGGAGCCGTTTCTATTTAGAATTCAATTGGGGGACATTCAAAATCAGGTACAGTTCACCGTGCCGAAAGAGTACTGGCCTGGCTACGAAACCATACAAGACTTTTCACTGAGAGCCGGGAAGGCTCTCGCAGCAAATCGAATTCCAGAGGCAATTTCATTCTATCGCGCAATCATCACGAACAACGCATTCCAAATGTTCCCACAGCAGGCGGATTCGAAGCTCAAACTCATAAAGACGTTTCAAGCCTATCTCAACGCGAATACTTCGGCCCTTCAGGCACTAAAGGATTCCGCTCAATTGGATCCGAGGATTCGGATCGCAAAAATTGCTCAATTCAGACCGGTGTTCATGGAAGTGATCGATTCACTTTCCCCGCTGAGATTCGACCTCGCACCATTTGATTCAAGTGTAATGCACCTGCTTGACCAGGCAAGAAATGCGGTTCTTCGAATTGGATCCGTTACGGATTCACTGCAAAACGCCGTTGACGAGAAGACAGTCCAATGGATTCTTGGTGGATCGGCTACCGGAAGGAACGGGATGCAGTATCAATCCATGATCGAGGCCCTGGCATACGCATATTCTTCTCTGGATTTTGCGGATACAAATGCAATGAGTCTTCCCGTATCAATCCCTCCGAACATACAAGCGCGATTGGAAAAGAACAACCTCGTGGAGTCTTACAAAACGTTTGTCCGGGTGTGTAGCGATCGTTACCAGATGCGCCTGACGCTGTTCCCCGTGTATTTTTTGCCTAATCTTCGAAGGGACACTGCCGCCTTCCCGCTTCCATTCTATTCAATGTTGAAAGCCGTCAGTGATTACTACACCGGGAATCTGTCGGCCTGCAAGGATGACATCCTCGGCATCTTCCGAACGTGTGATGTGACCGAACTCCTCAACCGATTTGACAACCTGCGTGTCATTGTCAATTGGAGACTGAACCATGTTCCCCCCAATGTATTCAGACTCATGGGGGAGGGAGACAATCTCCAGGCAGAACACAATGTTCCTGAAGCTGCTGACAAATACCGGCAGGCCATCATTATTGCTCCTGATTTCGCCTACGCTGCATTTGCCTTGGGCAAACTGTACGTGCAATCGGGCGATACGGTGCTGGGGACGAGTCTCTTTCAAAAGGCATATCAGCTCGATACACTGTATCTCTCCTCATATCTCGAGAGCTACGATCTGTACAGGCAGCGCCGAAATAACAGATCGATGATAGAGGTTGTATCGATTGCTCTTGCGCGTGGCAATGATTATTGGGTAACGAACTATCGCCTGGGGCTGGCGTTTACGGCAAATGCGGAGCCTCTGCGGGCTCTTGGTCCCTTTCGCCGCGCTCTCGATTTGAATCCCCACAACTACGAAACCTGCATTCAATTGGGCCAGGCGTATCAGTGGACAAAAGATTTCCTGAAGGCGCGGGAATACTTCAACAAAGCGATTGAAATCGACGCTCTTCGGAAAGAGGCCGTGGATGCTTTGAACACACTGAACGCGCAGGAACATTCCTTCCGGTAAGTTCTCTCGTCTCCCATTCAAATCGTTTTGCATTTGCAGGTTTGTCACAAGCCGAGAAATCCCCTTCTTTGCTTTTCACTCAATCCTATATTATATTTGCTTCACTCAAAATCCAGGTTTTTCACGGAGATTGGGCGCGTTCGGGAATGATATCCTGAAGGGACAAACCTGCAAGCAAACGTGTTTCGCGAATTTATTCTGCGGGTTGATGACGAAACTGGCAGACGCGTCCCGCAAACTGAAGGCGAAAGGGCACGTGGCGAAACTGGCAGACGCGCTAGCCTTAGGAGCTAGTGGAGAAATCCATGTGGGTTCGACTCCCGCCGTGCCCACGAAGTCTGTAGGATGAAGTAATCCGTGGGGGTTCGAGTCTCCATCGACCTACCTTCAGCACGTGGCAGCGAGAAATCCTTTTTGATTCACGGCAAGTCTTGATTCCTTCATCATTGGAGGATGTCTTGTGACGAGGTTTGATATTCACTCAGAGAGAGGTTTTTGTGGAAGTGACAGTCAAAGAATTGACGGAAGTATCGCGAGAAATTGAAATAACGGCAGAAGCGAACGAGCTGACGTCTCATTTCGAAAAGGCGTACAAGGAATACCGTCCGAAAATCGAGATCCATGGTTTTCGGAAAGGAAAGGCACCGCTCGATCTCGTCAAGAAGCTCTACGGCGAAGTAATCGAGAACGACTCGCTTGAAACGGTGGCAAGTGAACTGTATCGGCAGGTTGTCAAGGAAAAGGAGTTGAAACCGATCGGCGAACCGCGTCTTGTTGATTTGAACTTCAAGCGGGGCGAGAGTCTCCAGTGCAAGATACAATACGATATTCGACCGAAGATCGAACTGAAACAGTATAAGAATATCGGCGTTGAAAAGGCGGTGCACACTGTTACGGAAAAGGAAGTTGAAGAAGAAATCCTCCGTCTGCGTCGCGTCAACAGCACGTTGGAAAAAGTGAAGAATGCGACGGATTCTGAGCACGTTGTGACCGTTACGATGCAGGAACTTGACGAATCCGGAACACCGCTGATCGGAAAGAAAAGCGAGAATGTCCGATTCTACCTTGCGGACGAGGAACTGGAACAGCCGTTCAAAGATGCGTTGAAATCTGCTGAAGTCGGCGGGGAATACCGCGTCAATTTTGAACATCAGCACGGCGAGCATTCGCACAAAGTGAATGCGCAACTCAAGGTTGCCAGGGTGGAAAAGGTTGTCCTGCCCCAGCTCGATGACGCTTTCGTGGCCAAAATCACCAAGGAGAAAGTGAAATCAGTCCAGGAGTTCAGGAAAGGCATTGAAGTGGACCTCGTGGCATATTGGAAGGAGCGGGAGAGACGACAGGTTCTCAACGCAGTAACCGAGAACATTTTGAAAAACCATGAATTCCCGGTTCCGGAGTCGCTCGTGAACGGTGTGCTCGAGGGACTGCTGGAGGAAATGAAGAATGACTATCCTGACAAGAAGCTTCCTCCGAATTTTGAAGTGAAGAAATTCTACGAGCAAAATCGATCGTACGCGGAAGCACAATCGAAGTGGGCGCTCTTGCGGGAAGAAATTATAAAGAAAGAGAATATTGCGGCGGATGAAAACGATCTTGCCAAACTTGCTGAACAGGAAGCAGGAAAAATCGGTATCGACAAAGATCGCCTGGTTTCCTACTATAAAACGTCCGACCAGGTGAAAGACAGGATTGTCGGAACGAAATTGCTCGATTTCCTGTTGCAGAGTGCCAAGGTGAAAGAAGTCCCCGAACAACAGACAGCTTAAGAACAGTGCAAAGGAAGTCCATGAACAAAAACGAATTAGTCCAGGCAAACCTCGTCCCCATGGTTGTTGAACAGACCGGCCGGGGGGAACGTGCTTTTGATATTTTCTCCCGTCTGCTCAAGGAACGGATCATTTTCCTCGGAACGCCCATCGATGACTCAGTCGCAGGTTTGATAATTGCCCAGCTCCTCTTTCTGGAATCAGAAGACCCCGACAAAGACATCAACGTGTACGTCAACAGTCCAGGAGGAAGTGTCTCAGCCGGTCTTGCCATTTATGATACGATGCAGTATATTCGACCGGATGTTGCAACGATTTGCATCGGCATGGCAGCAAGCATGGGTGCTGTGCTCCTCGCTGGCGGTGCAAAAAACAAGCGGACGTCTCTTCCCAATTCCCGGATCCTCATTCACCAACCGTGGGGTGGGGTTCAAGGCACTGCATCGGACATCAGTATCCAGGCTGAAGAAATTCTGAAGACGAAGAAACGGCTCAACGAAATCCTGTCATTCCATACCGGCAGGTCAGTTGAACAAGTTTCGAAAGACACCGACCGCGACAAGTACCTCTCGGCGGATGAAGCGAAAGAGTACGGATTAATAGACAATATTTTGGTCAAGCGCGTGGCGGATGCGAAGAAGGATAAGTGAGCGCTGAGAAACCCTCAGGACAAGTCACAACAGCATGACTCAGAAGACAAAACAAGGTGACAAAATCAGCTGCTCATTCTGCGGCAGATCGCCGGAAGAAGTAAACAGCATCATCGCAGGTCCGGATGTCTACATCTGTGATCTCTGCGTGTCGAGCTCCGTCGATATCATACGCAACAACATTGCAGCAATTAATGCCCGCAAGGGAACGTTTAAGAGGACGTTGACGCCTGTTGACATCAAAAAGTCGCTCGATGAATATGTCATCGGTCAGGAATATGCAAAAAAGACTCTTTCGGTGGCGGTGTATAACCACTACAAGCGCATCGATTCCAACGACCAGCTTCACAATCTCGATGAAGTTGAAATAGAGAAGAGTAACATTCTTCTTATCGGTCCCACCGGGACAGGCAAAACCCTTCTCGCTCAGACACTTGCCCGTATACTCGATGTTCCCTTCGCGATCGCGGACGCCACGACACTCACGGAAGCAGGGTATGTAGGCGATGACGTCGAGACGATTCTCGTCTACCTGCTGCAAAATGCTGACTACAACGTCGAAAAAGCCGAGCGTGGCATCGTCTATATCGATGAGATCGATAAAATTTCACGCAAGAGTGATAGCGCATCAATTACCCGGGATGTGTCCGGGGAAGGTGTACAGCAGGCTCTCCTCAAAATCCTTGAGGGCACGATTGCAGGGGTTCCACCCAAAGGCGGACGGAAACATCCCGAACAAAGTCTCATCAATCTGAACACGAAAAACATCCTGTTCATTTGCGGCGGTGCATTTGAAGGGCTGGAGAAGATTATCGAGCGGCGCATCAGCCAGAACCCTGTCGGCTTTGGGGCGGATATCAGGGGCAAGAAGAGCAAACATCGTGAACAACTCCTCGCTCGCGTCGAACCGGAAGATCTTCTCAAGTATGGATTGATACCCGAGTTCGTCGGCAGACTGCCCGTGACTGCAACGCTCGAACCACTCGATGAGGCCGCGCTCGCAAACATCCTGACGGAGCCAAAGAATGCCCTCGTCAAGCAGTATCAGAAACTCTTTGCGATTGAAGGAGTGGAGCTCGAGTTTGAAGAACAGGCGCTGAAATCGGTTGTCGAGAGGGCGATGGAACGGGGAACAGGTGCTCGTGCTCTTCGGTCGATCATCGAGACGATCATGCTGGACGTGATGTACAATCTGCCGTCGCGTCGCAACGTTTCAAAGTGCATCATCACCAAGGACTCGATCTTCAAGTCGAAGGAGCCGATCTACCTCTACGAAGAACGTAAATCTGCCTGACAGAAAAACCTTTCGAAGGTTTACCAAGCCGCACGATGAGTGTGGCTTTTGTGTTTTGATCCGTGTCAGTCGTTGTTCGAATCGAACGGAAAAGTCTTCAACCATTCTATCTATTGCCAGTTGTAGGCCGAACGTGTACTCCCCGCTTTTGTGACCTTCAAATCCTGGAGCTCAGGGGCCTTGACGCGAAGTTCCAGCAAAAATCCCTGTGCATACCCCGTCGGTCTCCACGTGAAATTCATGGTCCAGCAATGGAGATCCCGTGTGACGCTCACCGAGGGCGCGGAAAATTCATCCCGCACAAAATCGTAATACGCTCCCGTCGAGATTTGCCATTTGTCCGTAAGGTTGAATGACAACTGGGAGCTCATCGCCGAAGATCGACTTTTCTGACGTGGATCGTTCTGAAATTGCGAGAAAGAATAGCTCAAACTTATGTTCCACGGGATGCTAAAGTCTGCCTCTTCCTGATCATACATCCCTTGATACATTCTGTTCGGCGTCGTCGTCGCGGTCGGCAAGTTTCCGGCGGAAACCTTGTCCTGTTCCTCCTGAACGGAAGAGGGAGTCGACTGGTCCGGCTTGGGCTGTTTCTTCTGTCCGCTGAGAGACGTCGTAAGACCCAACGAAACCGAAGTCAAGCGCGCAATCTGGCCACGGTCCGTCAAGAGTAGTCGGTTAACACGCGTGTGGAAGTTCTCATCGTAGACATAGGGGTCGTGCGTTGTTGTCGCACTGATACTCAGCCATTTTCCGAGCTCGGTTCGATACGACAGGGTAATGGGAGAAAAACGAAGGCTATCGGCAGCGAAATTGTACGATAGGGAGGCGTTCAGATTGAGCAGTTGAAGTTTCTCTTCTTTCTGTGCGGTGTCCGATGTCGCATATTTCATTTCAAAGACGTTTCCGATGTTCGTGGAGAGACTCTGCGACCGCCCTGATGGCGCACCTCCGTACACCTCGTTTTGGAAGAGGCTGTATTTGTGGACTTGATGACTTGTGTCGGTGTATGTTCCATAATAACCGTATCCGGGAGCCGAGAAATCCGGCTGAAACGTGAAAGCCAGACTTGGTGTGACTGTATGACGAAAGCCCGTGATTCCGAAAACCCCCGGCTGAAACATTCCGAAAAATTTTGTTGACGTCGCCAGACCAAGATTGTACGTTCTGACCGCGCGGAACCCGGACACTTCGTGCGAATTGCCAAGACTGTCATATTCAAGGTGTTTCGGATACCATTTCTCATTGTAATTGATGGAAGGCGTAAGCGTAAAATAGCCCAGCTTGGGCGCCATATTGACAACGATCGAATGATTGAAGCCGTAATGATAACTGTCGCTTGACACACTGCTGTCTGTGCCCGGTGCCGCCAAGCTTGGCAGTGTCTGTACTTGTCTCACATGGTTGTTGGTCCCCTGGCCGTTGTAGCCCAGGCTGATCAACTCGTACCACGGGAGCTCGCTGGACGATTCGGTTGAAAGGCCACGCGTTTTTGTTTTTGGCTTGAACGGAAAAATCTGGCCCTGCGTAAATGAGACCGATGGGAGCTGCTCGCTGACCGCAGCGGTCGTTAGGTTTTGATCCCGGTACGCATAAATACTCAGCCTGCTGTTGGATTCATCCCACGTTTTTGAGAGGGTAGCAGTCGAGACGATATTTTGCATTAAAACATCATTCAGGTTGTTGCTGAATTGCTTGTAGAAACTTCCTGTCGTGAATGTGAAGTTTGCATCGAATTGGGTTGAGGGGTTGATATCCTGATGATGTCTCCAGACCACGTTGTAGGCATTTTCCTTTTGGAACGTTGGATCGGTCGGCTCTCCGGTAAACATGTTGGTAAAGTTTGTCGTTAACGAGCCGGTGAGATTGTAGCGGACATCATAGCGAACGTTGGTTCTGTTCAGCCAACCCCCGCGCGTGAACCAATCGAAGGCCGTTGCGATGTCCCAGTAATCGCTTGCCGCCCAAAAATAACCGAAGTGACTCAAATACTTGCCGTGACGGTTGTCTTCGCCGTAGGCAGGGGCAATAATGCCGGAGCTCCTTCCACCGTGACTCGGAAAGATTCCGAAAGGAAGAGCGAGCAAGGGAACATCTGCGACATAGAAATAGACCGGCTCGGCAATCACCTTGTCGTGGACGATTACCTTCATCCTGGGACTGAGGAAATAGTAATGTGGATGATCCGCATCGCACGTCGTAAACCGTCCATCGGCCACGTACAGGACGTCCAGGCCGTCCTTTTTGATCTCCTCGCCGCGGTAATAACTATTGGCCATCTCCGTTCCACCGACATGAATCTTTCCCCTTTTTGTCTGGAAGTTGTAGGTGATCCGGCTGCCATTGTATGTCTCTGCACCGTCCTTCATCACAGGCGGGCCAATGTTCTTCTTGCCGGTTTTATCCGCGGTGTCGGGAATGCCGCTGGCCGAAAGCGTCATGGTATTCCAATTCACACTCGTCCGTTCTGCCTTCAGCCCGAGCGTTTGGTACTGTAATTCCGTCTTGCCATAAAGATCCATAAATCGTGTGCGCATGGAATACACAATGGAATCTCTAGCGCTGTAGTTGACGACCGTATCGACACCAGACCCCGATCGACTCTTCGTCGTGTCGCTGGATCGAACGCTCAATGATGCCTTCACGCTGTCTTGCGTTTG
>JADGQA010000015.1 GCA_017882185.1 Bacteroidota bacterium | reverse complement strand
TTCATCATTAACAGGAGGATTCTATGCGTACAATGTTTCTATTCGTAGCGGTCGCTGTTATTTCATGTTTATTTATTTCGTGTGGTCCGAAAGAGCCGGACATGACTGCGTTGAAGAAGACAGTTGATGATTTCAATGCGGCTTCGAAACAAAGCATGATGGGTGGGGACATGCAGAAGGTCCTTGCGTTCTATGACGACAATGCAATGGAAATGCCACCGAACATGCCCGCGGTGAAAGGAAAAGATGCCATAAAGGCATTCTATGAACAAATGATGAAATCAGAGATGAAAATGACGGCAGTTGATTTTACTACCGTCGATTTGCAGGCAAGCGGAACAATCGCTCATGAGATTGGCACATATGACATGTCCATGTCTGCAGGGAAGATGGGTGAAATGAAGGATAAGGGTAAATTCATCACTCTCTGGAAAGAACAGGCGGATGGGACGTGGAAGGTGACCGCCGAAACGTGGAACACGGATATGCCGATGCCCGCCATGGAGAAATCAAAGAGCAAGGCCGTTACGAAGCACAAGATGATGAACAAGAAAGGAAGCACCAGCAAGAAAGTGGCGACGAAGAAAGCTCCAGCGAAGAAGAAGGCGACAAAGAAGTCGAGCACGACGAAAAAGTAGTAGAAGGCTTGATCTATCGCTGTAATTTCCCCGTCTGCTCACCGGCAGACGGGGATTCGTTTGTTGTGCAATTTCCTGCGGTGCGGTCTCGAATGCCAAAACGCAGAACCCATTCGTTGACAACACAGAAGGAGTAGTCATGTCATTCATTGCATTCATTTCCTTGCCTTTGAAAGAGTTCGTTTCTGAGCTCCTGACGTTCATTTACTCCATCGCTCATTATCTTGGCAGGTTCGTCATTTATGTTTTTGGTATGGTCGTTCCCCAATACAACCTTCATCAGGATTTGGCAGATCCGCTGGGGTTCCTTGCGGTCATTACCGGATTCCTGATTCTCTACAAGGTTGCGCAAAAGTTAGCGTGGGGCATCTTGATCGTCGGATGGATATTTGTGGCAATCAGGGTGTTAATCGTGCTCTTCGAGTAGCGCTCGCAACTGGTCCCAATATCTGTAGGTCTCCGGCTCCTAATAGTGAGACGCTATGCGTCTTTCTGTTCTAAGCCTCCGGCTCGTTGACTTGCCAAAAGATTAATCCTAGATTAGACCGAGGAACGCAGCAAACCCCTCCTGAGATTCTTCCCGTTTTTGAAGATTTGAAAGAGACTGATCATGACACCAACTTCAATAGTCCCATCGGAGGTTATTGAAAAACGAATCATAATTCTAAGAGGCCAGAAGGTAATGCTGAGCCTGCATCTCGCGGAATTGTACGGCGTTGAAACCAGGGCGTTAAACCAGGCTGTCCGGCGTAACAGTGCTCGCTTCCCGCGCGATTTTAGTTTCCAATTGACCGAAGAAGAGTCGGAGTGGCTCGTATCACAAAATGTGATACCACACCGAAAGTTTTTTGGGGGAACGCTCCCGTATGCGTTCACAGAACAGGGTATTGCGATGCTGTCAAGCGTTCTTCGAAGTAAGCGCGCGGTACAGGTAAACATCGAAATCATGCGAGCCTTCGTGCACCTGCGCGAATTGCTTGCGACGCACAAGGATCTAGCCCGGAAGCTTGACGAGCTTGAGAAGAAGTACGACTCCCAGTTCCGAATGGTGTTTGAGGCTATTCGCCAGCTCATGCTGCCGCCGGAACCGCACAAAAAAGAAATAGGATTCAAGGTGAAAGAACCGAAAACCGAGTACAAGACAAGAACCTCGCATCGCTAACCGGTGCCTGCCTTCCGCAGGCATGGCCTGACGCATTCTGAGGCTTCCAGCTGGCTCTCAAAAGTGAGACGCTATGCGTCTTTCATGAGGAGGGCTGCGGCCCAATTAGAATCAGGCTAACGCCTGATACATTGTTAGGCTTCCAGCTGCCTCCGGCCGATTGACTACCGTTGACATTCTCAATAGATTCTTATGTGTAATCAGGCGAAGGAAATTGTTTGTTTTGGTTCCAATTAGGTACGGCCATTCGGCCGTAACATTTGTAGGCCTCCGGCTGTATACATTTTCCATCGTAGTTTCTCGCGGGAAAGGACGGAGCGATTGAATAACTGTTCGATTCGGGGAGCCGGCGGCCTGAAGATGTAGCACGCGAAGCGTGCATCTAATTGGGGAGTTTGCCGGAATAAAAGTGGTCCATGAGAGTTTACTCCACTTGCCTACCTATCAGTTAAGCGATCCAGAAGCACGCATTCAAACGGCCCGCCTTTCCGCCACACGCGCGGTCAATCGCGATTTGGTCCTGCTCTACTGGGATATTGGACGCGCAATTGTGGAAAAACAGAAATTGTTAAACTGGGGCGATTCGGTGGTTGAGATGGTGGCGAAAGACCTGCAGAAGGAATTCCCTGCAATGGTGGGCTTCTCCCAGGCGAACGTCTGGCGGATGCGCCAACTTCACATGGTCTACTCCAGTGAGGCAATTCTCGCACAGGCTGAGCGAGAATTAGAAACCGGCGTCCCCGGGCAAGGGAGACCATCATTTCTGGAACAAGTTGTTCCAGAAGGCACAAAAGTGCGGACGGGATCCGCGGGGAGCCCAAATCTCGCACAAGTTGTGCGAGATTTGGTAGCAGCCGTCCCCTGGGGGCATCACGTCCTTCTTCTCGGCAGGACCAAAGCCCCACCAGAGTTGCTGTACTACATCCGGGCCACCGCCCGCTTCGGCTGGTCCCGCAATGTCCTGTTGAACCAGATCAAAGTCGGCGCGTATGAGCGGGCGGTGACGGAAAAGAAGACGCACAACTTTCCGCTGGCCTTTCGGGAATATCTCGCCGAGCAGGCCCTGATCGCCGCCAACCGCGAATTGATCGAGCGCTTCGAGAAGAAGATTCAGGCTACGCTCGCCCGTGTTTGGGGGGAGAATGAACCGGCGTCGGCGGAGGCGTGAGCTACAGTATCCGCAAGCTGGCGAGGTGCTGAAATCAGAATATGGATCAGACGATGAAAACGGCGCGTCATAACAGGGCGCCGGACGTCATCGCAATTCTGCTTCTCTCAGATCGAAATGAAATGGCAGACACGAAAGCACGAGTCGAAGCAGAAAAATTGAAGGAACATATATGAAATGGTACCATTACGTTGCTTGTTTTCTTGCGGGAGTGGTTTGTGCGAATGCGGTTCCACACTTTGTGATGGGAGTAACCAGTGTGCCGTTTCCCACCCCATTCTCTAACCCTCCGGGAAAGGGATTGTCATCTCCAACGGTAAATGTTTTTTGGGGGATGTTTAATTTGGTCATCGGATATCTCCTGTGGAGAGGAGGGAAAATATCCAACGACAACAAATGGGGGATAGTGTTGCTCTTCGCAGGAGTACTTGTGATGGGAATCATGCTCAGTTGGAGTTTTGTTGGAGTCGGAGGCGTTCGAATGAATTAGCGCCGCAGACGCTATCCTAATTGAAGAAAAGTTGAAATCTTAGTAGATGTGTGAACTGGCGTTCAGTCACCTCTTTGAGCACACAAAGAAGTGACCAAGTCCCGCTGTACGGGATGCTCGTCCCGACCGAAGTCGGGACGGCAAAAATGTGCCGAAATCAATTCGCACTGTAAATCGTCAACCCACCAGCTGGAATTTCGGCGCACCTGTGACGGGATCACGTCTATGCGCCGAAATTGAACACACGTCATATCCGCGTACGCACAACGCCAGTGATTTCGGAATCCATCCCACAAAAGCAAAAGCAACAGAAGGCAGGTGCGAAAGCGGCCTTAGCGTTGAGTCGAAATCATCGGGTTTGCGGGTGACGGTCCATCGTGGGACTTTAATTTCGCGCGTTTATTTCGGTGTGCAATTCGAAGCGCGAAATTTCGAGCTAGTGTAAAGGGCTTCTATCCGCGCGTTATGATTTCGACAAGATTTCTTGGTTACTTCTTTCTCGGAAAGAAGTAACACCCTCCACGGTTAGTGGAAACAAGTAGCGAACTGGCGTTCGGTTAGGTTGAATTAGTCTTCCAATGAGAATCAGGCTAACGCCTGATACATTTTTAGGCTTCCAGCTGCGTGTGCCGCTTCGAAAATCGCGTTTTGAATCGTCGGAGTGCAACTCCGACAGGATGTTTGTCCGACAGTCGTCCCAAAGAGAACGTTGCGGAACTGTCGGACAACAGCAGCAGCTTTGCTCAATCTACATACAACCACACCTCGCTGTCATCCTTGTAGTCCTTGATGTACAAAGCTCCGCCTGATTTTGCGAGGAATGGGAGCAACGCTTTCCAGCCAAAACTGCGCGTAACAAGATCGTCCGAATCATCGTCCACTTTTGATTCAACCTCTATGTCGGGAAGAGCAATACTGAATGTTTTCTTCCCGGCTTTGTATGTTTCCAGGACGAGACGACTATTTCCACTTTCGTTCCCCGGAACATCCAAATCCTTCATATACATTGTTACATCCTGATCGTGATCGGGATCTTTTGCCGTGATCGATTCCTCGCGTCCCTCCAGCAGAGCCCGCACCATTTTCTTGGTTATCAGATCTTTTTTGCCTTTACCAGAGAAGTTGACTTTCGTGTCCTTCGACTCAACGACCATCCGCGCGATATTTTCCGTAATCGCGAGAGTCGTTTTCATTTTTCCGTCCTCTTTCGTTTCAATCCAGAGGGCTTTTTCAGAGTGATGCTGAAACGCTGGAAGAATGGTGGCAAAGGATACGAGCATAGCGAGAGCAGCAGGTATGACACTCAATCGTTTCATGGTTCCTCCGAGGTTGTAGGATTTGAAAAAAGGAGAGTAGACACTTCAGGTCATACGTTCTCGGGCAGGCGATGTTTCGTGGACCAGAGTCGAATTGGCCTGAACTTCGGTGCATAAAAGGTCTCCAAATTGAATGTAACAAATCTGATCGAGGAATTCCGGAAGCCATTTGGTTGTTCTCATCTTGTACAACAGTGGGAGTACGGTTAATCCGATGGTTTTTCCACCAACAGTCTCGTAGACAGGAGTGAATAAATTGGCGTCTCCCCAAAATAACGGTTCTCCATCGTGGCGTGAACGAATTGCGGCCCTGCGTTACATTCCGCCTTTTCTTCGCCTCGTATGGGAGACCCATCATGGATTCACAATCGCAATGGTCATCTTGCGGTTTGTTCGCTCCTTCGTTCCCGTCTCGGCGTTATGGATCGGAAAACTGATCATCGACACGGTCATTTCCATGCGCGGAGGATCACCGGACCTATCCCGGCTGTGGCGACTCGTGGCGTTGGAGATTGTGGTAGTCGTTGCGGGTGAGGTCCTTGCCCGCGCCTCGGCTTTGGTCGAGAGTCTCTTGGGCGACCTATTCTCCAATCTCACGAGCGTTCGCCTGATGGAACATGCCGCAACTCTCGATCTCCAGCAGTTTGAAGACCCCGCATTCTACGATCAACTTGAGCGGGCGCGCCGTCAGACGACGAGCCGTATCGGATTGCTGGCCCAGCTCTTGAGCATGGGGCAGGATTCGATCACTCTGGCATCTCTGAGTTTCGCACTTCTTTTTTACGGGCCGTGGCTTTTGCTGCTCCTTGCGATTGCGGTGGTTCCGAGTTTTCTCGGTGAAACACGATTTGCAGCTCTCGAGTATTCACTTCTCTACCGCTACACACCGGAACGGCGTCGTCTCGATTATCTTCGCTACGTTGGTGCCAGCGACGAGACCGCAAAGGAAGTCCAGATGTTCGGCCTCGCTCCGTGGTTGATCGATCGTTTCAGCAGGATCTCGCAACGCTTTTATAACGACAACAAGAAACTTTCGATCCGTAAGGGAATTGTGAGTACGGGGCTCTCTTTTATTGGGACCGCGGGATATTATAGTGCCTATGTTGTTATTCTTCTTCGGGCGGTTTATGGAGCAATTTCCATTGGGACACTGACGTTTCTTGCCGGATCGTTCTCACGGAGCAGAGATCTGATCCAACGACTCCTTTTCGGGGCCAGCGAAATCTACGAGCAGTGTCTCTATTTGAAAGATCTGTTTGGCTTCTTCGAAATGAAGCCGTCGATCGTTTCAAGTCGGGAAGCGCGTTTGGTGCCGCAACCAATCCGTGCGGGATTTGTTTTCGATAATGTTGGTTTCCGTTATCCGGGAAGCGACCGTTGGGCGGTTCGCAATGTGAGTTTTACGGTTGAGCCTGGGGAGCGCATCGCTTTGGTCGGGGAAAATGGAGCAGGAAAAACCACCATCACGAAGCTGCTCGCAAGACTCTATGATCCAACGGAAGGGAGAATTCTCCTCGACGGCGTGGATTTGCGCGAATACGATCTGCAATCTGTGCGGAAGACGATTGGGGTAATTTTTCAAGACTTTGTGGAATACGATCTCCGGTTTGACGAGAATATTGGTGTCGGCGAAATTGGAAAGGTACGTGAATATCTCGATGCGCACGAGGAACTAGGTGTGAGTGGGGAAGATAGCACGAAACACGAAGGGGATGGCAGCGTTCCGGAATCCATTATTGCGGCATCTGAGAAATCGCTTGCATCCTCGCTCTTATCCCGGTTTGGCGACGGTTATCAACAGATGCTCGGTCGAAGGTTTGACAAAGGCGTGGAGCTTTCTGGCGGAGAGTGGCAAAAAGTTGCCCTTGCGCGCGCGTATATGCGCGATGCCCGGGTCCTCATTCTCGATGAGCCGACAGCATCACTCGACGCGAGGGCGGAATATGAGGTCTTTGTTCGATTTTCGGAGCTGGTCGCCGGCCGGATGGCAATCATTATTTCCCACCGATTTTCAACGGTGCGGATGGCACAGAGGATTGTCGTTTTGGAGCAGGGTCGCGTCGTTGAACAAGGTACTCACGATGAACTCCTGGCGACAGGGAATCTCTATTCTGAATTGTTCTCGCTACAGGCAAAAGGCTATCGATAGGCTGTTCCGTAGAATTTGATGATTTGAAATGTACTTGATGATCTAGATCATAAGTGTCCAAAGTGTCCTATTCGTAGATTACCAGTGAAAAAAGAAGCAGGAACGATACCTGATCAAGTGCTAAAGAAGTACGATGCCAGTGTCATCAAATTGGAGAAGGGGCAGACGATTTTTCGCGAAGGTGAAGCTGCACGAGCTTTCTTCATCGTCAAGCGAGGACAGGTCAAAATGGTCAGTTTGAGCAAGGGAGGAAAAGAGTTTGTGCAGGGGTACTTTACGGAAGGCCAAAGCTTCGGCGAGCCCCCGTTTTTCACAGAAGAGCCATATCCTGCGGCGGCGATTGCCGTGGTTCCGACTGAGATATGGAAAATCGGGAGGACGAATTTCCTGCAGCTCCTTCGCGACAATTTTGAGATTCACCTCGCGATGACGCGTGCTCTTGGCCTTCGTCTTATCTATAAGTCGATCATGCTGTCGGAGCTTGCCATCGAGAAGGCTGGACACAGAATCACGACGCTTCTGAGGCATCTGAAGGAAACCGGTCAGAAGGATGACGAGGTGTATATTGTACCGTTTAGCCGACAAGAACTTGCCGACATGGCCGGCCTCAGGGTTGAGACGGTCATACGAATCATCAAGAACCTAGAATCCAGGAAAATTGTAAAACTTCGTCGCGACGGAAAGATTATCCTGGACTGAATTACGCGAACGTTTTTTTTAACCACTAAACAGATAAAAACATCTGAAATAAGGAGGATTCATCATGGAACAAACAACAGTAAGGAATATCGTAGCGGATGATTTTCGGACTGCGGCGATTTTCGAAAAGTTTTCAATTGATTTCTGCTGCCACGGTAACGTTCCACTTGAGGACGCGTGCAAGCAACAGGGTGTCTCTGTCGACCAAGTCCGCTCAGAATTGGGGGCGTTGGTGATCGGAACAACAGGGGAACAAGACTCATTCGCCTCGTGGGATCTGGACAAGCTTGCCGATTATGTAATCGACAACCATCACAAGTATGTCAAATCGATCATCCCAACGCTCCTCGCACACACCCAGAAGGTTGCAATGGTTCACGGCGAACGCCACGCAGAACTCTTGACAATTCGGGATATTTTCAAGAACGTTGCAGAGGAATTGACACAACATATGATGAAAGAAGAATTGATGCTCTTCCCTTACATCAAGAGTCTTGCCAGATCAGCAAGGGATGGTCAGCCCGTCCGAATACCGCAATTCCAAACGATCCAGAACCCCATCCGTTTGATGGAGGCCGAACACGTTTCAGCAGGCAATGGAATGGACACTATTCGTCAAGAAAGCAAGATCTACTCCATACCATCCGACGCGTGCACAACCTATCGTGTTACATACCAGGAACTGGAGGCTTTTGAGTTGGATTTGCACAAGCACGTGCACCTGGAAAACAATATATTGTTTCCCAAAGCGATCCTTCTAGAACAAAAGCTTTTTCATGCAATGCAATCGAACTGATTTACCTATTCGCTCGAAAGGAATGTCATGAAGAAACTCTGGCCGCTGTTTGCCGTCGTTGCCACGGTATCATTCGGTGTCTTGGGGTGGGTTGGCGTGCGAATCTATCAGCAAGCCCCCCCATTCCGGAGAAAGTCGTTACCAGCGATGGACGAGTGTTGATAACGGGAAATGATATCCAGGAAGGCCAGAATATCTGGCAGGCGTCAGTCGTGGCAGATGGGGACAAACACAACTCATTTCTGCAACTCAGTTCTACTGAAACGATCTGTGACAACGGATAAAGAGAGACTTACAGAGGCTTCGAGTTCTTATCCTCGATCTTTCCTGTTTGCTTCACTTCGTGGACTTCTTTTTCAACCGCATCCTGAATTTCCTGCGTTGCCTTTCGAAACTCACGGATTCCTTTTCCCAATCCTTGTGCGATCTCGGGGATTTTCTTCGGTCCGAAGAAAATCAGGATGAACACGAGAATAAGCAGGATTTCTCCACCGCCGAGATTCCCAAACATTGCCGACCCCTTTCCACTGATTAGAATTGTTCTAAATGCTGCTCCCTCCATATGTCCAAGATCTAGTTGAGTATGGAGGAATCAGACCACCTGGTGAAAATATCAAACATATTTTCCACCGCAAAGTTCCACGGCTCCGATCTACTAAGCGTTTGAGTAGTCCTGGCTTGACTCGAGGAGAAGACATCTCATGCGGCACTTTGACGGAATGCGACTTAAACTTGCAGAAAAAGCATCATTGAACATGGCTCATTTCTTTGTTATGCTTGGGGAGAAAGTGATCTGGAATATTTCGCGAGAATGGAGGAAAAAATGCAGAAGACATCCGTTCGAAGAATGATCTCCGCGGTGGGTTGTCTTTACTTGCTGACAGTAGCCTGTCTCGGCCAAAATGTCATTCGTTTGTGGCAAGGTGCTGCTCCCGGGGCATTAGGGATAGAAGAGAAGGATATTCCGACACTCACCGTTACCTTACCTGATTCCGGAAAAGCGACAGGAGCCGCAATCGTCATTTGTCCCGGAGGAGGCTATGCACATCTCGCGAGCCACGAAGGTGAGGATTATGCCCGTTTCCTTGCAATGCATGGCGTGACGGGGTTCGTCCTGAAGTACCGCCTCGGTACCGATGGGTACCGACATCCCGCAATGCTCGAAGACGTTTCGCGCGCCCTCAGAATGGTTCGCTCGGGTGCAACGAATTGGCAGGTCAGACCGGACAAGATTGGGATTATGGGATCCTCCGCAGGCGGTCACCTCGCTTCGACGCTTCTGACGCATTACGATTCCGGAGATCCGAGTTCTCCCGATTTGGTGGAGCGTGTCAGCTCTCGACCGGACTTTGGCATTCTATGCTATCCCGTCATTTCCATGGGACCCATTACCCACGAAGGCTCAAAGAAGAACCTGTTGGGTGAAAATCCTCCGCAAGGATTGGTGGATTTACTTTCCAATGAGAAACACGTTACTTCCAATACGCCGCCTTGTTTCATTTGGCAGACGTCCGAAGATAGTACGGTGAGTGTTGAGAACTCGCTCGTGTTTGCAGAGGCTCTAACAAAGAACAAAGTACCGTTTGAGCTTCACATTTATCAGCAGGGAAGACACGGACTCGGATTGGCGGACAAGTATCCATTTGCTCACGTTCACCTTTGGGCAATTGAACTCCTGAATTGGATGAAAGTCCAAGGAGTAGCGAAAGAATAGAAGTTGACGCGGGAACATGCAATCCGTTCCGAGAGATTCTTGGATCGATTGCGAAACAAGACTGACCGGTACCTATGGGCAAGCTAGTGCTCCTTCCACAAAGTAATCTTGTGTTCGAGAAGAGGGTACTGCAAGTGGAAGAAGGCAGTAGTGCCTTTCCTTGATAGCCATCAACAGAAAAACAAAAGGTTTCTTTTTTTGAAACGGCACTAACTACCCTAGGTCAGTCGTGCATGGAACCGTGTATTCGCGACCAGCCGATCAATCCGGCTTACGGCATAGTCGGAAAGACCTTCCTTTCTGCAATCCCAGATTGACGCAGGTCTTTTGAACCACTTTCTCTTTTCTGTCTTCTTCATTATCTTGTTACAATCAGATCAGTCATCACACTAGTCAGATCGCTCGGTTCGATATGCTTCGTTCATTTTTCATATGGCTTACGGCAGGTCTCTTGATCCTCGCCTGGTTGCCGCTCCTCGCAGTGAGTCGCCTTTTCGAACGTGATCCCGTGAAATACCGCACGGGCTTCCTCTTCA
Source organism: Bacteroidota bacterium (assembly GCA_017882185.1). Taxonomy (GTDB): domain Bacteria; phylum Bacteroidota; class Ignavibacteria; order UBA10030; family UBA10030; genus JADGQA01. The sequence goes on along the minus strand of JADGQA010000015.1, from coordinate 19,253 downwards.
GGAAGCTTGGAAAAGTGTTGACCTTCGTAAATCCGGCGTGGAAACTCCAAATCTCCGGCGAGAAAGTGTCTGATCCCCGTCGACCCTACGTCGTCGTTTGCAACCATCAATCGCTTGCCGATATTCCTTTGATCAGCAATCTGCCGTGGGAAATGAAATGGATGGGGAAGGCGGAACTCTTTCGCTTGCCCATCATCGGATGGATGATGAGACTTTCGGGGGATATTCCCGTGGACAGAGGAAGTGCAAGAAGTGGCGTCGCAGCGTTCGCCAAAGCCCGACAATATCTTGAACAGAAGTGCTCGGTAATGATGTTTCCCGAAGGAACGCGCACGTTCGATGGTCGCGTCCGTCAATTCAACGACGGGGCATTCCATCTTGCGATCCGATCGAAAGTCCCAATCCTTCCGCTCGTCATTGAAGGTTCACGGGATTGCATTCCGAAAAATAGCTGGAGATTCGGCAAGCCTTCCGATATTCTTCTGAAGGTCCTTCCCTCGTTTGAAACATCCTCGTTGACTTTGCGTGATGTTCCTGCTCTGCGGGAGAGGGTTCGCGGAGCAATTATGAAAGAGATCGCGGAATGGCGTTCCGTCCCGGTCGATACGGTTGACGGGATGTCTCCGTTGAAACCCGAGCCTCGGTCAGAGCCGCCCGGTGCTGATTGATTCCATCATGGGAGACTAGATGAACGGATGTCCGCATTTTCGCAAACGGAGTTGTGAACATCCGATGGGGGTATTATTGTTGCACATCCTGCGTTAAGGAAGGGCGAACATCAAACCGCTCGGTTTTGTGCCAGGTGCGTTTTTCCTTCTTGAAGTAGTCTTGATATCCCGCCCGCACGACCACCACAATCCATAACTGACAATACCAGAAATACATCAGCACGATAAGTGCGATATTCGCGATGCTGTCCTCATCGTCGTACGAAATCGCGAGAAGTATTTCCAGAATAAAGAGCACGAAGGCCATAGCCCAGACAAACGTGTACGGTCCGGGAAGCGTGATGCTGACAAGCTTTGCGCCGCTGACCAGAAAGAGAAGGTCGGAGAGGACGATAGCGAAGAAAAAAACGTAGTACAGTGAAAGTGTGTACAACAGATCGAATGCCATGCGCTTGCTCTTGAATTTCGGGATCTCCTTCCAGAACTTTGATATGACATAGTTGTTTCCACGCACCCACCGCATACGCTGGTGCAGCCAAACCCGCCATTCCTGGGGCTCCTGCTCATACGTCAACGCGTAGGGAATGAACTTGATCTTATACCCCGCCTCGTAAATCCGTATACTCAGTTCTGAATCTTCTGTCAGAGCTTCTTCGTCCCAACCTCCCAATTCCCGCACCAGGCTTGAACGGATGACAAAATTGGTACCCGGAAGCGTGGCAATGGTGTGCATCTGCCATCGTCCTGCTTGGAGCATTGACTGAAAACTCAGCGTCTCGATATTAATAAATCGGGTCAACAGTGTCGCGTTTTTATTGACCGTGCGGAATTTTCCGATCACTGCCCCGAGCTCGGCGTGGAGCTCAAGCTGTGTGGCGAGATAGCGAAGAGAATCCTTGTTTGGGGTATTGTCGGCATCATAGATTGCCACAATTTCGGAATCCGTTTGGCGAAAACCGAGGTTGAGTGCCCGTGATTTGCCTCGTCCGCCTTCTCCGGCCGGAACATCGTACAGGACGACGCGTGGATCTTGTTTTGCATAGCGCTCGATGATGGATTTCGTCGAATCGGTGGAACCGTCATTCACGACCACAATTGTTAGTCTGTCCGCGGGATATTCAAGAAGAAGCATCGATTCGAGCGTCGCAGCAATGACTTTTTCTTCGTTGTGGGCAGGAATAAGAATTGTGCACGTGGGAAGTTCGACGGATCCGGAATCGACTGTGCGCTTCTCTTTGATGGAGCGGATAAAATTGATATAACCGAAGATAGTCAGGACAAATTGATAGCCGATCCAGAACCATATCAGGATGACGACGAGAACAAAAATGACGCTGAGGTCAAGTTCAAGATATGACATGTGGCTTAGTTCGGGAATTGGATGTTCAACCGTTGCAGTGAACTCTTCCGGATTTCAAGATGATGGAATGTGAGGAGCACTAGGTTCTTTGAAATCCAGAAGAGCGTTTGAGTGCTTTCAAAACGGCGTACATCACGAGGATGAGTAAAACTGCCAGTGCGCCGAACACCGCGATCGCCGTGCTTGACCAGAAACTTGTCAAACTGACGCCATAGCTGAATTGATCTCCGGTGAGGATGTTTGCAAGGTGTTCTCCCGCCGGCAGGAAAATGCTGTAACAATCGTTCCCTTTCAGCACCGTCGGCTGGATTGTGACTCCATCCACCGTCATAGAGGTCGGCAGATTGCTCAAGGAAACGAGCATTCTTTCCGCGGATTCGTATTTGAGGACAAGATTGCGTGATCCGTACGTGATCGACGAAATATGTCCGGTGGAAGAGAGCAAACGCGTCTGCAATTGCTGCGAAGTAAATGGTCCTACGCCTCCCTGACTCAAACTGATGCGATGGCTTCCTGAAGGAATAAGGTACCGTTCGTTCCGGTAGGGCATGATGGTTGCCCCATCGACATCGATGCGCGTGATACTGGACGGGAGTTGAAGAACAAACGCATAAGGAGATTCAACGGTCCACCCGTTCTCTTCGTTCCTGTACCGGACGGCACTTGCCATGGCATTCGGGAAAAATGAAAGATCCTGCGGATTCACACTCTGTTCGGAATACACGCAGAATCGCGGCGCTCCCATCGAGGCGTTGCGAATCAGTTCGTAGCTCTCCGTTCCTGTCTGGATCAGCGTTGGAAAGGGAAGAACGGCATTCCTGTCACGGAACGTCACAATATTCAAATCCAGCATCAGTTTTCCCGTGTCACTCACCAATGTGGTATACTGTTGACCCATCCCGACGTACCTGCGAGGATCGGACGACCATCGCGACTGGGGATCTTCAACATTCAGGATGAAGCCATACTCACGTTGAAGAGCGAGAACTTCATTCATATCCACGCCGAGTTGTTCTCTGAGTTCCGGCGTCCCGAGTTCGTCCATCGCAGTTACAATGACCTGAAAGCCGGGCTTGTTCGCCGCAATATTCCTGAATGCATTCAGCAGCACGCGATAGACCTCAGTGAGTTTTCGCACGCGAAAAAGGATGATAGTGTCTCGCACACCTTCGTTCGTCTTCCAGTACGAGGGAGAATTTGGATCGAACACAGAAGGAAGGTCGATGTGGTACGAGTGCCGAAGTTCTTTTTGCGCGCTTGGATGGCCTGGCGTGAACAAGTCCGGATCTACGAATCCCCTGCCCGATTCGAAGTACAGCTCTGCAAGATTTACACCATCCCAGTCGTTTGCAGAAAGCAACGCAGTATATTCACGGAGCATGGCCTGCACGCACTGCGGGTCAGTCAACGCGACGGCAAAACGCCAGGCCGCCGGTGCGTCCCGGCCTTTGTAGTTCTTCTCGCGCCATTCGGGGTGATCCTTCCAGAATTTCTCGCTCACTTGCGGGGGTTCGAGCCACGCATAGACGAGAATTCCGTTGGCGTGGGCAAGTCTGATGAGTCGTGCATAATCGTATGTGTATTTTGGATACTGATGCCAACCCGAAACGTGGACAACGCGAATGCCTTCTGTCACCCATAGGCGAACAAGGTTTTCGATACTGTAATTTCTCCTGAAACCCGGTTCGAAGAACGTCTCCAATTGTTCCCGTCGCACAATGGGCCGCAGTTGGAAATATCGTTTGACGTACTCGAGAAGGAACGGATACCGTGAGTAGCCCAACTGGGTATAAGGATCAAAGCGGGAGCTGAAGAACAGAATTTTCCCCTTTTCGCGTTTTATGCCGACAACAACGGGCGCCTCGGTAGCGTCATCCGATGCAAAAACCTTGTCTATCCTGCTGACGTCGAATTTCGAAACCAGCTCGGAATACTGCCACGCGATGCGTTCCTCGGGGAAAATGTGGTCGTGGATACCCCGGACGGAGAGACGCGAAGCGTCAAATTGAATCCCGAAATCTTCTGCGAGATCGGTCCGTCCGTCGAGAATGAGATTGCCGCCTGATGAGACAAAGTTGCCGAGAGACGCGATGTCGCTGTCGTTAAGCGAGTCGGCAACTGCGAACGGGACAATGACAAGATTGTATGGCTTGAGATTGACTTTCTGTCCGAGGAAGACCGTATCGACACGGACGTTGACACTGCGGAACGCCGAAGCAAAGGAAGCTTCATCGTTATAGCCGGCGCCCCTGGCGAAATGGTTCCAGAACAACAAAACGCGCGCTGGTTGCCATGACTCACTGGAAGTGAAAAGGTTCTGGTAGACTTTTTCGACGTTTGACGCTATCCGCTCGACAAATGACGGTTCCCTCTCCTTGTATTCAAGCGGCTCTGCTCTGTAGAATCCGTCCGGTTCCACAGAAACGTGTCGTGATACCGGTCCCGAAATACGGTTGTCGGATATGATCCGCTTGGTCAGGGAAGCATTTTTGTCGTAGTAGGCCTCAAGGAGATACTCGTCGTTTAGGTTGAGGGTGTACTGCTGGTCGCCCGTCAGGATAATACGATCACGGGTCCGAACCCAATGCGTCTGTTCACGCATATCGAGCCAGGTGTAGCCGAGTCCCTGGATGCCGTCAACAAGCTGTTCCAACAATTCGAGCTTAAGGAAGGAATGAAAAAAGGCGGTGGCGATACCGTCCCGCACATAGAGAAGCGCCCGTGCGTTTGTGATCAGATTCTTGACGACAGCGCGGCTGACGACAATATTCGAATCCAGTGGAACATAGCCAAGGTTCTCAGGATAGATGGTTTGGCCGTACAAGTCCTTCTTGATAAGATAGGGGAAATACTGGCTGTAGTCCTCGTCTTCGATGGCGAGACGTTGCTCGCACGCAGTACTGAAGAATTTTGCAACAGTCCGATACAATTTGAAGGAGGCTGTATAGTGTGGAGTCTCCCAGACCAGAGGATAAAGCCCGTTCTTCATGAATTCCTGTATGCCCAATTCCAGTTTTCTGGAGATACCTTCCTCCGTCTCACCTTTGATCGGCTTGTCCGTGTTTCCATCCCAGAATTCGAAGTCACTTGCGGTAACGCCTTTGTACTGATGGGTTACTCCGTGCATCACAATCGTTCCGCCGTTGCGGACCATGTATTGCAGCGCGTCGACGAGATCCGGTTTGTCGGAAAGACTAAGGTGGATACCTTCTCCCGGGTCGACGAAAAACGGGATGACACCGACCATAAAAGGAATTCCACGTGACGACAGAATATCTGCAATTTCCCGAAGCGCAACCGGGTCGTCGAAAACACTCACATCCTCGATACGGATCATTGCCTGATGTGATTCCTCGTGGTCGATGTGGAGAATATCGTGGAGGTAGTCTGCGAAGTAGACGTATTCGCTGTTTGCCAGAGCATACGAGAACGGAGAATCCGCGAAATAAATGAAGTTGTTTGATTTCACGGCATACGGGCTCTCACGATGCCGCGTGGTGGAATAGGCCTTGCTCAGGACGTGTGCGATGCGTGGGTTCGTAATTTTAACGAGCCCGATGTGTGGGTATCCCTTAGGGAAAACTGTATTTCCCACGCGCACTTGGTTAAATCCCAGCAGTGAGTCAACGCCTGTGACGGTGAATCCAAATTTTCGCTGCGTATTGTAACGCTGGGAGAACGACTGCATTCCCGTGCCGAGCCAGATTAGCGGCTTCGTCGTTGAGTATGCATCGTCAAGGAACGTCGAAGGTGGATTGTGCTGTGCGTGGAATCCGGTGTAAAAGACATAATCATAAGCGTTCATTTCGCCCGGCTTGTAATCCGCAGAGCCAATAATCGTGGTCGATGTGTTGAAATGTGCAAGAAGCTCGGCAAGCTGTCGGCCATCCCCCATTGCGGTATTCGTCAGATCGGATGACCCCTCCGATACGATGAGGATCTTTAGCATATTCTGCTGGGCTTCGAGGATTGACGATAACAGAAATGCGAACAACAAGGCAAACAGCGTTCTACGGCAGCAATAGCTCATTTTGGTTCGTTGAAATTGCGAGGAAAAGGGGTGACGCACGAACAAGGACCAAGTGGTCAACTACGATCCAGAGCAAAAGTACCTGAATGTCAGAGGGGAATCAAGTGGAATCGGAGATCCCGTGCATTGAGGTAATTGGAGACAATGGGTTTTTTCCGTAATTTGAATCGGAAGGAATTGTGCAGTGGATTAAACCGCGAGACTATTCCGGAACAAGTTTTACTCGGAGGAAGAGGATGAATTCCATCTCTCGAATTTCACGACGCATCATTCTTGTTGCATTCGTCGTTCTCTCGGCACGGCCTGATCAACTCCGTGCACAAGACGCGAATGACGACGACAAAGAGTCGGTTTGGACCGTATCACCCCACAGCCGATACGAGAACAAGGACATTAGCGGCGGTGTGGATTTGAGCAACGACCTCCCGACCCTGCTTTATGGAGTCCGGGTCGAGCGCGCCGGCGGATTATCGTTTGACATCTTTGCTGCGAATCTCCTCGGTTCGGGGGGCGGCCTTGAAAAATGGAGCGCAGTCCTTGGCTATTCGTACACTGCAACTTCGTGGCTCACCCTTTCCGCTGAATTGTCGTACTTCAAATTTAAGAACGATTCATTGAACGCCATAGCGAACTTGAGGAATGCACTGACACTCGGAGTGACATTCCCGACGAAGGTGGTAAACATCGGACTCTCCTACAACAAGTACTTCGGGGGAGGCAGCGCGAGCTATTATGGACTGAACTTCGATCAGACGTACAAGAAAGGGGATCTGGCATTCAACCCCGTCCTCAATTTTACGTTCATATCTCAAACGATTGACCAGATACGTTTGGCCTCCTATAGGAAGATCCTCAAGTCAGGCCGACCCGTCGGCAAGCCTGGCACCACAACCCCGACATCCGTAACAGTTACCGGGATGAGCGGAATAACTCTTTCCGCCGGGCTGAGTTATGATCTCGGAAGCGGATTCACAGTGGACGCTTTGCCAGCATATGTTTACTCGCCCAAGGAGGAACTCGCTGCCAACACACATCAATTCCTCTGGTCGGTCGGATTGACGTATACGATGGGCCTCTAGCTGATAATGAGTTCTGACGGCTTCTAAACCGGCGTATTTTCGAAATTTCCAATTGAAAGCGGCCTTTATGGAACTTTTGGCGAGGCCCGCAGGTTTTGATAGTGAGTTCCATACTCAAACAGAGATGAATACAGGTTTGTCATACTTTGGAATCTCCACATTGCAGCACACTTCGTGTGGCTGTTGTTCCTTTCTTATTGCCATCCGGCAGTCGTGCTATTGTTGTTGAAGCACGAATCCTCATTTTCCGGTCTATAATCAGAATCGTTGCTGTACCAACTATGGAGTTGAAAAAACTCCGGCGTCGCACATTTAACTATCATGTTCACAGACAATAAACTCAAAGATATCCAACAGGACAAAATCCTTGCCCGAATCGGGAACACGCCGCTTCTGGCACTTGGGCACATCGTCGCGAATCCCCGTGTAACGCTGTTTGCGAAGGCCGAGTGGTTCAATCCGGGAGGATCTGTCAAGGATCGACCCGCCTTGAATATGATCATGGAAGGTGAGCGCACGGGAACGTTGAAGAAAGGGAAAACAATCATCGACGCAACCAGTGGCAACACGGGCATTGCCTATGCAATGATCGGATCTCTGCTAGGTTATCGGGTCGACCTTGTGGTTCCAGCGAATATCGGAGTTGAGCGAAAAAGGATTATCGAAGCCTATGGCGCGTCGTTGACCTATTCTGATCCGCTCGAAGGCACCGATGGTGCGCAGGAACTTGTGAAATCGATCGTGGCTGGAAATCCGGAACACTATTTCTATCCGGACCAATATAACAATGCCTTGAACTGGAAGGCACATTACGAAACGACTGGCCCAGAAATTCTCCGACAGACGAATGGATTGATCACTCATTTCGTTTGTGGTCTCGGCACAACGGGAACATTTGTCGGCACGGCACGCCTGCTCAAGGAATCGGACCCTTCCATCGAATGCATTTCTGTTCAGCCTGACGCGCCGTTTCATGGACTCGAGGGGCTCAAGCACCTTGCTACGGCGCGCAGACCCGGCATATACGATGCGAAGCTCGCTGATCGGAACATCGGCGTCGCAACTGAGGATGCATATGCAATGGTGAAACGGTTAGCGCGCGAAGAAGGATTGCTCGTCGGAGTTTCTTCCGGTGCAGCAACAGTGGCGGCCCTGAACTTAGCGGAACAAATTAGTGAAGGCGTCATCGTCACGATATTTCCGGATGACGCCAGCAAATACCTCAGCGACAAGTTCTGGAAGCAATAAGCGCAATGTTGAAGTTCAATGATCAATGTGTCGCGACAATGAAAGCACACGCACGACAGACATATCCCGAGGAATGCTGTGGAATCCTCCTTGGAACAATCGAGGGAGACAAGAAGATTGTGCACGATGCGCTGGCAATAGATAATTCTAGCGAACAGCAGCGGACGAGACGATTCATCATTACCCCGGAAGATTATCGGAATGCGGAAGCACTGGCCGCCAGGAAGGGATTGGATGTTTTGGGGTTTTACCATTCGCACCCCGATCATCCGGCACGTCCTTCGCAGTTCGACCTTGAGCACGCTTTTCCGTGGTGGTCCTACGTGATCATCGGTGTAGAGCACGGAAAACCCAGTGCAATGTCCTCGTGGATGTTGCAGGAAGACCGATCACGGTTTGACGAAGAAATGTTCGAGATTTCGAATTCGAAATAGAAACTCATGAGTCATCAAAAGGAAATGCAATGGCAGTTAAGATTATGATTCCGACGCCGCTCAGAGCTTATACCCAGAAGAAAGACGCCGTTTTTCTGGATGGAAAAACTGTTGGCGAGCTCCTGCAAAAACTCACGGCACAACACGCCCAACTCAGGAAACATCTTTACGCGGAAAACGGAACGTTAAGAAATTTCGTCAACGTCTATGTTAACAACGAAGACATTCGCTATTTAAGAAATCAAGACACCCCCGTCAACGAGAACGACGTCGTGAGCATCATTCCATCGATTGCGGGAGGAAGGGGGATAGAATGACGAAGAAAGAGGAAGCTGTCGGGCAAAGAGAGGTCCAACTGAACCGCGATGAGATGCGGCGTTACGGACGTCATCTGATCATGCCGGAAGTAGGACTTGAAGGGCAAAAAAAACTGAAAGCCTCGAGTGTTCTTCTCGTGGGTGCCGGGGGTCTCGGATCCCCGCTCGCTCTTTATTTGGCGGCGGCTGGCGTGGGCAGAATCGGGATCGTCGACTTCGATGTGGTCGACCAGTCAAATTTGCAGCGCCAGGTGCTTCACGGGACCGAATCAATTGGGAAATCGAAACTGCAGTCGGCGACCGAAAGGATTTTCTCAATCAATCCTTTCGTGAAGGTCGAGCCATATGAGACGCAGCTAACGTCGGCCAACGCTCTCGAAATCCTCAGAAATTATGACGTCGTCGCGGATGGGACGGACAATTTTCCGACACGGTACCTGGTGAACGATGCCTGTGTTCTCTTGCATAAACCCAATGTGTATGGAAGCATATTCCGATTCGAGGGACAAGTATCGGTGTTCGATGCTGATCGGGGACCCTGCTATCGTTGCCTCTATTCCGAACCGCCACCGCCGGGACTTGTTCCAAGCTGCGCCGAGGGTGGAGTCCTTGGTGTTCTTCCCGGCATTATTGGCACTTTGCAGGCAAGCGAGACGGTGAAACTCCTGTTGGGGATCGGCGAGCCTCTCATTGGACGTCTGGTGCTTTTCGACGCACTGAAAACTGAATTCAGAGAACTGAAGCTTCGCAAAAATCCCGACTGCCCAATCTGCGGTACCCATCCAACGATACGCGAACTCATTGACTACGAGGCGTTCTGTGGAATAACGCCTCATCTCCCAACGAACGAACACGCAACGCGCGAGATATCGGTCGAAGAACTCAAGCTGCGTATGGATCAACACGCCGATATTTTCATTCTCGATGTCCGTGAGCCGCACGAGTACCTAATTGCGAACCTGGGTGGATATCTTATCCCGCTCAATGATCTGCCGAACCGTGTGAATGAACTCGATTCTTCAAAGGAGTTTGTTGTCCATTGTGCCAGCGGAGTGCGGAGTGCCAGAGCCGTGAGTTTCCTGGCTGATATGGGATTCAAAAAGGTGAAAAACCTTGTTGGGGGTATCAATGCGTGGGCGGAGAAAATCGATACGTCGCTCGCAAGCTATTGACCATTTGTCAAAAGACAACCACGGATCAGCACGGAATGAATTTCTACACTAGTTGGAAACCGAGAATCGTGAAAGCAACCATTACCGCTTCATTGGGTAGCAGATTTTCGGGCTGTTGTTTTCAGATTACTATCCACGCCCCGTGAAAGAAGAACGTTGTCCGCCATCGGCCGAGATTCATCGGGACCCTCTTCTTTCCAGGAGAGGGTTTCTTGTTTCTATCCATTCACAATACAAGAGGAGGATGTATGTCAGCAACAAATGGTTATTCAAATCCGGATGTCCTTGTCTCAACTGAGTGGGCTCTGGATCACATGAGGGACAAAAGCGCCCGGTTCGTCGAGGTCGATGTGGATACGAAACAATACGATGAGGGACACATCGAAGGCGCCATCGGGTGGAACTGGCAGACACAATTGCAGGATCAGGTACGGCGCGACATTCTGACCAGAGAACAGCTCTCGCAGTTCCTTGGAGATTCCGGAGTCTCTTCCGACACGACGCTCATTTTGTACGGCGACCACAACAACTGGTTTGCCGCTTATGCGTTCTGGCTCCTGAAATATTACGGACACAAGGATGTTCGTTTGATCAATGGGGGTCGCAAGAAATGGCTGGCCGAAGGCAAACCAGTAACGAAAGACGTTCCCAGGTTTTCAAAAGTTACCTACAATGTGGCAAAGCCAACCTTGGAGCTTCGCGCGACGCGCGATTATGTGGCCAGCGTTCTCCATAAGGCCAATCAGGGACTGGTCGATGTCCGGTCCGTTGATGAATACACAGGTAAGGTGATTGCTCCGGCCGGTATGTCTGAAACGGCTCAACGCGGTGGTCACATCCCAGGTGCAAAGAATATCCCGTGGTCACAGGCGGTCAACGAGGACGGAACATTCAAATCGGCCGACGAGCTGAACGCACTCTATGATGCAAAAGGAATCTCGCGAAGTTTGAAGGAGGTCGTGACCTATTGCCGAATCGGCGAGCGGTCGTCACACTCGTGGTTTGTTCTCAAGTACTTGTTGGGGTATCCCAACGTGAAAAATTATGATGGTTCGTGGACGGAATGGGGAAACCTGATCGGTGCTCCAATCGAGAAGCAGATGCCATTGCACTTGACATCCTAGCGAGTGGGTGCCAACGCCCGTTTAAGAGATAGAGGAAAACAATGCAAATCAATTGAATAAGGATTTGGCAGGATAGTCTCAACCCCATGCTGAATTTTCAAATTCCAAGTAATTTTGTTCTTCGCTGCGCTAGAGCGTACATCTAGTGCGTGACTCAAAGGGTTCCCTCATGGTCCTACTTTAGTTGTTGTTAATCGCGAACTGTCGCATTTGAAATTCTGAGGAAACTAACAATACAGCCGGCAATCTATTTTTTAGATCCGAGGCCCGATACTGCGGTTTCTATACAGAACTCATGTTTCTGGAAAACTGCTCCGCCGAACGCAGATATTGGTGGAACGGCTTGGATAGGATATGCATTTCATGACACAGTTACGATGAATCCGGCTTATCGAGATACCGCAAACGGTGATTTCACATTGCCGGCTGGATCTCCTTTACTGACATTTGGAACTGACGGCGGGCCTATAGGTGATCCTCGCTGGGCGGTCACGGACCCGACGAAGGTAGGAATGCAACAAAAAGTGGGTCCTGCGGACTTTCATCTCTCTCAAAATTATCCTAACCCATTCAACCCGGCGACCAAGGTCGCCTACGCAGTTCCGCATCAATCGAACGTGAAACTCGAAGTGTTCGATATCCTGGGCCGCAAGATCGCAACCCTCGTCGACCAAACGATGCAAGCAGGAGAATACACTACTGAGTTCAGCGCTACGAGTCTGGTCTCGGGAATCTATGTCTATCGTCTCTTTACGTCGGAGTCGACGATTTCGAAGAAGATGTTGTTCGTCAAATAGCCCAAGACGATGGACGGGCAAATGCCCGAAACCATAAGAGTCAACGCAGAAGCATCCAACCGCAGTGTGTTTGCGGGGAGATGCTGTTTTGTCAAAAACGGAAATGGTGAATTTGCGAAGAAAGTGTAAGTCTATTCTTCGCAAAATTGCCAATTAATTCTGGTCTTTCGAGGAGAATAAACTTGACCCAACCTCGATGTTTGGGTAAACTGTGTATACTTACCTATTGACTTCTATGCGAGTCGACTTTAAAAAGCCCGTTCCTTTGTATCGACAGGTCGCGGACATCATCCGGGCTGACATGGAATCGGACAAAATCAAAGTTGACGATCAGCTCGGCTCCCATCATGAATTTTCGAAGAAGTACGGAGTAAGTCTTATCACGATCAAGTGCGCACTGAACGATTTGGTGAACGATGGAACGATTACAATTCAGGATATGAGGTTGGGGAGATGTTTGTGAAACTTTCGGAAAGCCGGAAGCAATGTTTGTCTACAACGATCTCTTGGCGCTTGGATTTGAGGAGGCAATGCTGGATCACGGTATTTCCGTTCCCAACGACGTTGTCATCGTCGGATTTAATGGTATCGAACGGGCGCAAGGTGCACCCGTGCCGCTCAAAACTGTGGAGCAGCCGTTCGATCAAATTGGCTCCCTTCCAATCGAGAATCTGATCAAAAGAATTGAGAATCAACCGGTCAACACAAAAACAGTCCTATTGCCCAAGCTTGTGATTCGCGATTCGTGCTGTGCAAAAGCGAAATCAACGGTACGAACCCGACCAGTCGGAGCAGTCACCACCTAACTTCAGCTAAGTCCGATGTCAAGTGATTCGGTAAATCCCTCGATCTTGCTTGGTCTCTTTTCACTTAGTATACCCGGTATATTCATTTTTGAGAAACCCTTCTCCTTGCGGTCTTTTTCAAGGAATCACGAATGAAGCAGGTTCTCATTCTTCTTATAGCTTTCACCGCCAATCTGTATTCACAGAATACTGGAAAAATTGCAGGAGTCATGAGAGACGTAAAGAGCGGTGATGCCCTTGTTGGGGTAAATGTGAGTGTAAAGGGAACGCGACTAGGTGCCGTGACAGGTATCGACGGCTCGTATTATATACTCAACGTTCCACCGGGCCAATTCGCAGTCACGGCGAGCATGATGGGCTACCAGCGTGTCACACAGGAAGACGTTCAGGTGAACATAGACAAAACTACCACGCTCGATTTCGTCCTGAGAGAAATGACGATCGATATTGGACAAGAGGTAACGATCATTGCGCAACGTCCGGATATCCAGCCGGAGAAGACCTCGACAAGCGAAATCACGCGTGGTGAAGAAGCCTTGGAAGTACCCGGCATCCGCGACCTGACCGACCTCTTGACGTTGTCGTCCGACGTCGACGATGGCCATTTCAGGGGAGGTCGTGAAGGGGAAGAGCTCTACAACCTTCAGGGGATGGGAATTATGAACCCGCTCTACAATCTCAGCTCCTTCGCCCCGATCATGAGCGCTGTCGAGGAAGTAGAGGTGATTACAAGCGGATTCAGCGCGCAATATGGCAACGCACAATCAGGCGTTGTAAACATTTCAATGAAAGAAGGGAAGTCCGATAAATGGACGGCGCGAGCCGAAGTGCGCACCAGACTCCCCGGACTCAAACACTTTGGCCCGAGCGTCTGGGATCCGAATGCAAATCCGTATCTGCAAATGCTGGCTTCTCCCGAGAGGTGGGCTGGAACGGATACTTCGAGCACGACCGGCGGAAAATACTATAGCACGATCGGGAATGGCTTCGATACCCGCTACGGAAGGGATTCGGTGACCCTTTCGCAAATTGCCTACACGCTCTGGCGTGAACAATCGAAGCGGTCTCTTGGTCAGCGCTATGACAACCTCCGGGATTATTCCGTCGATGCCACGGCCGGCGGACCGATTGCAGTGGATACACGCATGTTCCTCGCAATCCATTCCGACGACACTTGGGCTTTTCTGCCAACTCCCGACCCTAATGAGAAGAGGCAGTTCATGGGAAATATCGTCTACGACATGCGTGGTGGAATGACTCTCCGAGTGAGCGGTGCATACACGAACGAGCGGGAATATCTCTTTCGTTCCACGAATACAAATGGATTTTACAACTGGATCTGGGATCGAGTTCTCGGCACAAGCCGGTCCATCACGAACAATCTCCAGCTCGGTCTCCGGTTCAGTCATACTTTGAGCAGCAGTACGTACTACGACATCAAGATCAATACGCTTACAACAGACCAGACCGATGGCGCACCCGTCATCGACCCGACAGTGTATAGCGGTGACTACGCAAAGTCGATGTGGATACCTTACTCGAGCACACCGGACAACTTCAGTTATGGCAACATCGATGATGACTTCAGGAGCGAAAAAACGCGAACGATCACTTTTGACGGTTCAATCACCAGCCAGGTGACTTCTTCGCACATGGTGTTGGCGGGTCTTCAATCCAATTGGTACACAATCGATGTCAACAACACAACGTCGATCAAATCGTCCGCGGGTCAGCGGTACGAAATCTATGCGGCAAAGCCGTATGAAGTTGGCATTTTCATGCAGGACAAGATGGAATTCCAGGGAATGATCGCCAATATCGGTCTTCGGTTCGATCTCTGGAATCAAAATGTCAGCTATTATGCGGATCAGTATGCCCCGTTCCGGTACTTCACCGGCGATACGAGTTGGGTTTACGATATGACCCGGGCGTTGAAAGCGGAGACCCCGACAATCGGTCGCTTGCAGCCGAGAATCGGAATTTCATTCCCAGTTTCCGTGAGCACCGTATTTCACGTCAATTATGGCTCCTTCGTGCAACGGCCGCCTTTCAGTCAGACGGTCTACGAACAGACGCCCAAGTCGGGATTCCAATACATGATCCTGGGGAATCCGCGGCTGCAACCGCAGACGACCAACAGTTACGACATCGGTGTGGCGCAGGCACTTGGGGACGGCTTTACAATCGACGTGAGCGGCTACTATAAAGATGTCAAAAACCTTGTCCAACAGGCGTTTTTCTTCGACAGCAATCAAATGGAGTACTCGACATTTGTGAACAGGGACTATGCCGACATCCGCGGATTCCGCGTCGGCTTGTCGAAACGCAGGGGATTGCTGACCGGTTCACTCAATTATACTTACGGCGTGGCAACCGGAAAAAACAGCACGCCGTTCAATGCATCGCCAAAATTCTATGAACAGTCTGCGAGTGGCCAGCCGGCAGCGGATCTCCCGAGCCCTAAAGATGTACTGCTAGACTTCGACCGTACCCACAATGTTATTCTGAATGTCGCGCTTAAGCTGGATGACAATTGGGGGCCCGAGATGTTCGGTGTTTATCCGATGGAGAACGTAACAATCTCGGCTTCATCCTTCGCGAGAAGCGGACGGCCTTTCACGTACGATGTCCAGGGATTGGGAGAACTCTACAACCAACGCACGCCCGCCGAATACAACACGAACCTGAAACTCCAAAAGGAAATCTCCCATTTTGTCGGCAGTCGCGCTTCGTTCTATATTGAAATCATCAATCTCTTCGATCAACGTATCTATTCCTATAATGCCGTGTTCGCGAACGCACGAAGCAGTGCAACCGGCACGATCACGGAAAATCGCAACATTGCGACATTCGAGACGAATCGTGCCGCGCTTCAGTACTACGAAGACTACAACCATCCCGGCTTTTTGGTGGACCAATCGTTTATGATTTACAACAATTCTCCCCGGAGCTATAATGTTGGCCTCATCGTCAATTTCTAGACCCCGGAGTTCTGTGGCGATCCGCGGTCTCCTGTGTGCACTCCTCATCGTTGTGTCAGGTGCGGAGCTCTATGCACAGAGTCGCAGCTATGCGATTCATCGCCGGGGGATGTTGAACGAGACCGTCTACAACACGGGCGAGCTGGGACGGACGTACGACCAGGGAGACGCGGGCGTGACCAAGGGAATCCCATCGTTTGAGTGGCCCGCAGGTTCCGGGACTGTCATTGACTCCAAAGAATACATCGGCCAGGAGAATTCGTTTGGCGGGGGGATGCATATCGCCGCGAGCCGAAGCGATACGGTCGCCCGACTCTACGCTTATTGCGGTGCAGTTTCGGCTCTCCCAGTGGTTGGTGTCTACAGCTTTCCGCTTGGAATTCAACGAACCGAGAATTATCCCGTCCTTGCGAATGGCGATCTCAATCCCGCCTATAATCCCAACGAGGCCGAAGAAATCATCGTTTCGAAATGGGCAACTCCGCTCGGAATTACGGTTACGAGAACAAGCCGGGCGTGGAGCAGTCCCGACTACGACGATTTCATCATATTCGAGTATGAGCTTGAGAACAACGGGGACAAAGACGGGAATGCTGCCACGCCTAACACGCCGGACACACTGACGGACGTCCTCGTGAGTTTTGCCTATGGATTTGCTCCTGGAAAAATAGGTTACGAACGAAAATTCAATCGCTGGAATTCGAACGACTACCAGAATAATGATCTCTACGCGCGCTTCGATCGACGCCGATGGCTCAACTACGCAATGGACCGTGACGGCAAACCGGAACTGAATCCCCAGTACTTCGCCGATTGGTCGCAGACGGGAAAAAACGGCGGTGGACTTCTCAGTCCCATGGCGGTCGGATTTATGCCCCTCTATTATGATACCCTTCACCTTGCCCATAAAGGAGAGACACAAGTTGTCGTAGCGTCCGCGGACACGGTTCGCGTCTGGGACGGTAACGGACATCTCAAGCAGCCGTTTTTGAACCGTTTGGAGACATCGCTGATTAGTGAAGCGAAGTTAAGAGCGTATCTCGATATCACGCAGACGAGAAAAAACCTTCCTTACACCAGCACGACGATTTTTGGTCCGGACTGGCTTGGCAGGGGAAGCTTCAACGTGCGTCAGAGTGTTTATTTCGGTGTTGGACGCATTCTTGTGTTCGGGCCGTATAATTTCAAGCCCGGAGAAAAGATACGATTCACCATTGCGGAGGTTGCCGGGTATGGAGCGGCACGCCTTGCGGAAACTCAGGCAGGATTGGTTGACGAAGGAGGGAGCTGCGGCCAGAATTGCGGTGAAAGTGCAAGCGCGAACGCGTTTAATCCGGTCCCGAACTGGTGGCAGCCAATTACCTACGGCCTCACACCGGCAACGTTTGGAAGCGACTATCTCACCAGGTTTCAGTTGCCCCAGTATGTGAATTCCGATGTTGTGACCATACGCGAAGCAGCGGACCGTGCCATCCAGGCATACACAAACCAGCCACTCATGGACTATGACTCGACGCAGTATTGGCCGGAACAATCGCCCGATCACGGTGTGTACGCAATCCCGGCTGCAGTCCCTGCACCTTCCATCACCATCGACAACACCGATCGCGCAGAAAACAGGCTTAGCTGGGGACCGCAGGTGGAATCGTTCAAGGCGCCGCAGCTCCAAGCGCCGTTAAGTTATTACTCTGTCTGCAAATCGAACTCGCCAATCGGTCCCTGGACTCGCCTCGATAGTATTTCGAAAGCAGATGTCAGATACTTCAGCAACGGCAAGTACACCTACCTCGACAGCGATACAAGAGTCGGACAGTCATACTATTATTCCGTGGTTTCCGTGGATGCCTCAGGTAAGAGCAGCGGACGAACAAATATTACACTGCACCAGACACAGATTGGCGGCTTGGCAACATTGGAAGAAGTTTATGTGGTACCGAATCCCTTTGTTGTCCGGACAACGTTTACCGACGCCTCGGGTATCGGAGGCGGGATGAACAACAAGATTGGATTCTACAATCTGCCGAAATCGTGTACTATCCGGATTCTTTCGTACAGCGGGCAGCTCATTGAGACCCTTCACCACGATACAGGGCTTTATTCGACGGAGTATTTTCAGGTGACACGCAATAATCAGATCATGGCGTCGGGAGTGTACTTTTATGTCGTTGAGACTCCTGACGGCAAGCGATCGCACGGCAAGTTTGTGATTATTCACTGAGGCGGCGACGGTGATAAAACGCATTCGAACGAAATTTCTGGTGATGCTTTTGATTGGCAGCAGTGTTTGCCTCGAAGCCCAAAAAGTAGGTACGAGTTCACTGCAATTCCTGAAGGTGATGCCTACTGCACGCGCCACTGCAATGGGAGATGCCTATTCTGCGCTTGCTCAGGGCTCGGATGCCGTGTTCTGGAATCCTGCCGGCGTTACCTCCACAGAGTTTGTGGATCTTTCGAGCACGTTTACCCTGTGGCTGTTCGATACCTACCAAAGCTCTCTCGCTGTTGCTCTGCCGTTGAAAGGCATTGGGACGCTCGGGGCACAGCTGCAATACGTCGACTATGGCAATATACCCTACACGACCGTTGATCAATTGCAGTTCGTGGGGACAGGAACAGACGTCCATTTCAATCCGGGTCTTACCGGAAGGACGTTCTCGCCGTCGACGTACCTCGTGGGACTGACCTATGCTAATTCATTCACAGATAGATTCTCCGCCGGTATTTCCGTGAAATATGTGCACGAATCCCTCTGGGACGACGTTCAAGTAACTATTATCAACGACGCTGGGGTCCCTGAGAAGGTAAACACGTTCGCGAGCCTTTTCCTTTTTGACTTCGGTATGCAGTATAACACCGGGTTCCGTTCGATAAAGATCGGCGTGTCGGTTCAGAACTTCGGACAGCAGGCAAGGTTCGCCAGGGATGCCTTTCCTGCACCGCTTGCATTCAGGATCGGGGCGGCAGCCAACCTGATAGGGCAGGACGCGGTGTTTGCGACCGATCAGTCCAACCGTCTCACACTTGCATACGACCTCTTTCAACCGAATGACTACACGCAGCAGATGCACCTTGGGGTGGAGTATTCGCTTTCCGAAGTTGTTGCGCTCCGGGCCGGATATAAATTCTATTATGATAATGAAAGCGCGACCTTCGGTGCGGGAGTTCATGCGGATGTTGGGGGATTGCCTTTGACATTCGACTACAGTTACGGGACTATGGGAACGTATCTTCCTGCCG
>JADGQA010000314.1 GCA_017882185.1 Bacteroidota bacterium | reverse complement strand
ATTCGGACAGCCTCGGCAATTGCCTGAAGCACTTTGTAGTGTGTGTCGGGTCCGCTTCCTTCTGGATCGAATGCGACCGAAATCACGTTTGGTTTTATTTGTTTGATGAGCTCATGCACTGGCACAACGTCCCGGTGGACCTCCGGTTCCTCGGAAAATATGTCGCCTTGATAAAATCCTAGCCGCAGCGGATGGATAGCTGAAGGTTGAATTCCAAAATAAGCCCACAGAAGCTCGACCTCCCATTCCCGCAACATTCCTTTTAGGGTCTGGACATCGGGAGGATCCTTTGCGCCGGCGTACTGTGTTGCCAGATACTCTTCGAGATTCTGTGCCTTAAGGCGGAGGGCTTTGATGTCTACGGTCCCGTACACCTCGATGAAATTGCGCAATGTCCGCCGTGCTTCCGCTTCGTCCTTCCTTTCCTGAATACGAGCTGCAGTTCCATCTAGAAAGAGATAGACCTCCTCCGCTCGTCTCGCGTCATCCTTTGGATCGAAATAACCTTCGTCCAACAACATGGTGAACGATTTACGGTCCAGGTGTTTTCGCAATTTCCGAACAATGGAAAGAAAATAGTAATTCGAGACTGCCGTAAAACCGGATGTCATGTTCGCGAAGAAGTGCCGGTTGTTGGGATCGCGTACGAGGTGATAGAGGTAGGCAAGATATCCCAGCATGATGTCGTCGTGATGCGGTTCCGTGTGCAAGAACGTCGTTTTGGTGACTGGCTGAAGCCCCTTTTCCAGCCGTTTGATCAATCTAGCTTTCACACCTGAGCAATGCTGTTCGTGAGAAAGGCCAGTTCTCCTCAACAGCTCCCTGGCAAATGCATCTCCTTCAAAGTCCTTCCTAGTGAGATCTTCGATTGAAATCTCGCGACCTATGGAAAGAGTCAGAACAACATCATCGGCACGACGATCATCAAGTTGCGGCAGATTGCAGAAGTCGATGAACGCGCGCTTGCTCAGCTTACTTGCAGCTCCCTTCGTCAAGTAAAACCGTGCATTTTCGAGACCCTGCAGTACGGATCCCGGATACTGTGGATTCATCGGCTCTTCGATCGCTTGCCGCACAATGGGAGCTTTTGCATCGCCTGCCGCGATGATAATCGCCGTCGTTGTCGGATTAAATGTGATGGTCGCCAGACCTATGGTAATGACAAGGCGGCTACGTGAAATTTCGATTCCGCCCAAGTCACTGGCCGCAGCGGCCTGTGTTTCGTAGTTTGTTCCTGTGAGCCGGGTAACGGAATAAATGCTTGATCCACGGACGTTGAACGCAATGTGGCCATCGGGTCCAATGCCCCCGAGGAAGAATCCGATCCCACCCAATTCGCGAATCTTGCGCTCGTATTCCATGCAGAACCAATCGACCCGGTTGATCACGTCGCGCTCCAACGATTCCAGCTCTGTACGAGTCTGTCGCACCCGGAGCGTGAGATCCACAATCCCATCCGGGAAGACGTCATCCATTGTTTGTCCGGACAGCAGCCCAAGGGACGTCGCATCGATCAATAGTGCTTTTTCGCCATCGAGTCCAAATTCCTTGATGTAGAAGTTCCGCACGTAGTGGTTGAAGCTGTTGTGCTGCTTGGAATCCATCGGATAGAATTCATCGATTTGTACAAACGAAAGGCTTTTCATATCGGGCCGTTTCGATCCCGTGATCCCATACTCTCCAAGCGTCGATTGGATTTCCTTGTTCTCCCACTGCGCCAGCATACGAGTCACCCATTTGATGAAGTGTTCGGGAGTCTTGCCGGTCGGCAAGGAAATGACACCGCCTGGATTCTTGAGAACCCATTCGATGAATCGCAAGGCAGTCAGCTTTCCCAGGATCGGAAAATTCTCCACTTCCACAATACGAATTTTCTCTGTGGGAGCGTACAGATACTCTCTGCCACTCCTTCTTAACTCAACTGCCTCTACGGTAGAAGTCCCATCATAGACTCTTGTCATGGACATTTCTCATGAAATTGTTGTCGTACACACACCCTCTTATGCGAACACCTTTGATTCCCACGTATCATTGTACATTCCTGTCAATTCCGATGCCGCCTCCTTATCAAGGAATACGAATGCGGACCGATGCATTTGAATGATCGAGGCAGGGCACATCGCCGTAATCGGTCCTTCCACTGCAGCCTTTACCGCTTCCGCCTTGCCGGTCTTACTGGCCAAAAGTAGAAGTTCTTTGGAATCCATGATCGTCCCGACCCCCATCGTAATGGCGTAACGCGGCACATCTTCATTCGGTTTGAAGAAGCGGGAATTGTCGCCTCTCGTTGTCCCTGTCAGCGTCTTTATGCGCGTCCGCGACCCAAGCGAGGAACCGGGTTCATTGAACGCGATGTGACCGTTTGCACCGATTCCGAGCACCTGGAGGTCTATGCCCCCGCACTCCGCAATGCGTTGTTCGTACCAAGAACAGAACACGTCGACATCCTTCGCCATACCCTGTGGAACGTGGATGTGGCGTGGATCCAGATTGATGTGTTTGAAGAGGTGTTCGTTCATGAAATAATGATAGCTTTGATTGTGCGATGGAGGAAGTCCAACGTACTCATCAAGATTGAACGTCGTTACTTTTGAAAAATCCAGTCCCTCCTCCTTGTGAAACCGAATGAGCTCTTTGTAAAGCCCCAACGGAGTGCTTCCGGTTGCTAGACCAAGAACGAGGTTTGGTTTTTTCCGGAGACGGTCCGCAACAAGCTTTGCGGCCTCCTTGCTCATCGGGTCATAGGTATCGTTGACGATGACCAACATAGTCTGATACTCCCTGGATTACGATGAATCGTTCAAACGTCATAAGTTGACAACTCGTGAAGCAAAATGCGACGATCATCTTGACCTTGTTGTCGTCCCATGATGACCGTCACTTCATTGACCGTGTGGGACTCCTGTGGTGGAATCGGGCCCAACACAGGTTTCCCGTTGAGCAGAATGGACAGTACTCCCTTTTCTACCCCGGTTTCGTTCCTAACAGTGCTCTTGAACGTCGCGCCCCGCCACTGTCTCGTTACTTCAAATTCCCCCCAATCCTTGGGAATACACGGGTCGATGATCAGTCCATCATAAGTCGGTCTGATCCCAAGAATCCATTTCGTGGCAGCCGTGTACACCCAACCTCCGGTCCCTGTCAACCAGGGATGTCTCGCTCTTCCGTAAGCTGAGTGGTCCCTTCCCATAATGAACTGGCAATACGAGTAGGGTTCAGCTTCCCTCACTTCGATCATGTCGTTCTGGTTATAGGGAAGGAGATCATTATAGAGCTTCATCGCCAGATCTCCTCTGCCAAGTTTGCACTCGGCAATCATGGCCCATGGATTGGGATGACAAAATATTGCACCGTTTTCCTTGATTCCTCTGTACACGCGTGTCAGATACCCAATGTCATCGTTGGGAGTGGAAAAGGTCGGCCACACAAGATGTATTCCGTAATCCGATGCCAGATGTTTGTGCACAGCATCCATCGCTTTGATGGCACGATCACGTGAGGCCGCTTCAGATAGGACGGCCCAACTGTTGCTTTCGAGAAATATCTTTCCGGCTTCAAAGCCGATTCATTTAAAGACAGCGGTTCGGCGGC
>JADGQA010000313.1 GCA_017882185.1 Bacteroidota bacterium | reverse complement strand
TGAGAATTCCCCAACTGTGGAAGTGAATCCTCAGCAGCGCAATGCGTGCCGCATGGCACAATATTCTAACGTAGAGGAAATGATGGTAGTTCCTGAAAATCAATTTTTGTCAAATTGTCACCCTGCAATATCTGTTTCCAGAGCGTCGTAAGTCTTTCTCCGACATTATGTTAAGCGGTTCAGAGCTCGAATTTTGAACAAACGGAAGTTAATGAAGAACGACAATCTTGAATTACCCAACCACGAGGAAACTCATCAGCGGTAATCCCTGTTTTGTTTTCACACTCACAATCCGATTCCGATGACTGACACTGAACAAGTTCTTGATAGTTACCGCCGCTGGGGCTATCTGCAAGCCGATTTGGACCCTCTCGGCTCTCTAAAACCCGAACACGTCCCTGAGTTGCTTCTGGAAGGTGAAGCGGCAAGGCTCGCCTCTGGTTACTACTGTGGAACGATTGGTGGCGAATTCATGCACATTCCGGATGCAAATAGGAGGAATTGGATTCAGCAAAAAATCGAGTGTGAGCCTCCCGCCCCCGATCGTCAACGCTTGCTTGAGCGTCTGGTAACAGCGGAAGTCTTTGAACAGGTCCTGCAGTCCCGCTATCCCGGCACAAAACGTTTTTCTCTCGAAGGACTTGCAGCGCTGATTCCATTGCTGGATGAAATCCTCAATGCAGCATCTGAACGTGGAGTGAATGAGGCCGTCTTCGGGATAAGCCATCGCGGCCGGCTCAATGTCATGGTTCACATCATTGGCACACTGCCTGTCGATATTTTTGCCGAATTCGAGGATGTCGACCCACGGAGCGTTCTCGGTGGAGGAGACGTGAAATACCATATCGGAGCAACTGGCGAATTCAACTCCCGAAACGGGAAACGGATGCAGGTGCGAATTGTCTCTGGCCCAAGCCATCTCGAAGCAGTCGATCCCGTCATGACGGGACGAGTTCGTGCAAAACAAACACGCATCGGGAAGGACGGAACAAGACAGGTGTTGCCAGTCCTTATCCACGGTGATGCGGGATTTGCAGGTCAGGGTATAGCTGCGGAAACGTTGAACCTTGCCAACCTCGACGGTTTTTCGGTGGGAGGAACCATCCATATTGTTGCCAACAATCTTATCGGCTTCACGGCAGGTCCGGAAGAACTGTTCTCATCCAGATTTTCTACCGATATTGCCAAACGCCTTTCCGTTCCCATTTTCCACGTCAACGCTGAAGATCCCGATGCCGTCGTTCGCGTCGGACGGATCGCTTCAGAATATCGCTCGACCTTTTCCAGCGATGTCGTGGTAGATTTGATCGGATATCGACGCCACGGACACAGTGAGATTGACGACCCTACAACGACACAACCGTTGTTGTACGACAAAATTCTAAGTCGTCCCCCGTTGTGGCAATTGTATTCAAAGAAATTCGGCCTCGATGCGGAGATCTATGCAGCAAGTATGCGCAAGCAGTTTGAGAGCGCCAAGGAGGAAGCGGGTGTGTTGAAGAAGAACCCCCAACTCAGCATACTTCCTGACTACTGGGGGAAATACCAAGGAGGCCCCTACAAAGAATCATATGAAGTCGATACAGCGATCTCATCCAAGGAACTGGGGGATATTACTTCGACCTTGTCCTCGGTACCAGAAGGATTTGCAATCCATCCGAAAGTGAAACGGGTGATTGACCGGCGCGGTGATATGGCCGCCGGGAAAGTTCCCGTGGATTTCGGTATGGCTGAACTCATCGCATTCGGATCACTGCTGTTTGAGGGAATGCCGGTACGATTGTCCGGACAGGACAGTCGGCGTGCAACATTCGCACAACGGCAGGCAGTCTACATCGACATTAAAACTCTGGAGGAATATATTCCGCTTGCTCACGTGTCACCAGGTCAGTCAGGCTTTGAGATATACAATTCAATGCTCTCAGAAGCAGCAGTGCTTGGGTTCGAATATGGCTTCAGTCGCGATTTTCCTGAAGCCCTGGTATTGTGGGAAGCGCAGTTCGGCGATTTCGCGAATGGCGCGCAAGTCATTATCGACCAGTTTATCAGTGCCGGAGAGGACAAATGGGGGCTTCTGTCCGGATTGGTGTTGCTTCTCCCCCACGGATACGAAGGTCAGGGTCCCGAACATTCGAGCGCCAGGATCGAGCGATTTCTTCAACTGGCAGCAGAAGACAATATCCAAGTGTGCCAACCCTCGAACGCTGTCCAATACTTCCACCTGCTCCGCCGCCAAGCGCTTCGTTCGTGGCGAAAGCCGTTGATCGTTTTTACGCCGAAAAGTATGCTACGACTCCCAGACGCCGGATCGCCTTTGGATGATTTCACCCGTTCCGGTTTCCTCCCTGTTCTTCCCGACTCGGACATCGAACACGCCGGGAGAATAATTCTTTGCAGCGGAAAAATCGGACGCGAATTGAGAGCTGAACGAAAACGTCGAAAAGATTCCACCACCGCGATCGTGTTCATCGAGCAGTTGTACCCGTTTCCGGAGAAGGAACTGCTCGCAGAACTGAAACGCCACAGTACCGCCCGCGAAATAATCTGGGTTCAGGAAGAACCGGCGAACATGGGCGCACTCAACTACATATTTCCGTTGCTCCAGAACATCTCCGGCGACCTTCGAATCCGAACCATCAAACGATCCGCGAGCGCGAGTCCGGCGACTGGATCGGCGAAGGCACACGAGCTCGAACAAAAAGCGCTTATGAGTCTCGCCTTCGGAAACGAAAGCTCAACAAGTTGATAATTTCTAATTTTCTTCAGCTGAGATAATTTTGATCCAACGATCACATTTCTTTCTTCAATCGATTAGAAGATCGCCACCACACCTCCGAACCGCTACAACACTGTTATTACCTTATGCAAAGACTTGTGCGTGCAGGCAACACTCTTTGCATATTTAACGTTAGTAATGGTGATGGTCTGAGATAAGGAAGAAGAAATGAGTATGATATCCGAAAGTAACCCAAGCGGTACCACACAAATTACGAAATTAATATCCGATTTTGATCTTGAAGACGGAGCAAGTCGTCAACGTGCCCGTCAAGCGCTCGTGGAACTCGGGAAGCCAGTCATCCCATTTTTGATGAAACATTTGGAGGACAAGAATGACCGTGTCCGTTGGGAGATTGCCAAAACTTTTCAGGAACTGAGGGATCTTTCAGCTGCCCCTGCTCTGGTGAATCTCCTACAAGACGACGTGCCAGGTATTCGATGGCTGGCCGGCGAAGGATTGATTAATTTCAAGCAGGACGCGCTGATACCTTTATTGAAGGGTCTGCAAGTCCATTTTCAATCGATTTTTTCCCGCGAGGGAGCACATCACGTCTTGCGAGAACTTGAACGAGAAGGATTTCTAAACAAGAAGAGTCTCGACGCCCTTGAAGCACTTGAAGGTTCTGCCCCCGCAGTCTCTGTTGCCTTCGCCGCGGCAGAGGCATTGCGCTCACTTTGAGTTTCTCAAATAGGCAATTAGTAGGCGATTGGTAATCACCGATGTAGAAAAGAATTGTGGCGTGAATCGCCTTGGAAGGGTGAGAATGCAGTTTGGTGAGATCAGGGCCAATCCGCGATTTCTGTGACTTGAATGAAGTTCCGAACTAAATGTACCTTTCGATTTTGTTCTATTGG
>JADGQA010000312.1 GCA_017882185.1 Bacteroidota bacterium | reverse complement strand
GGATCAAGACCTATCATTGGCTCATCGATGATGAGCGTCCTGGGACGGTGAAGCAGCGCTGACGCAATGCTGACGCGTTGACGCATGCCCTGAGAATAGTCTTCCGAGCGCTTGTCGATCCATTGACCGATTTCGAAGAGCTCGATGACATCTTTGATCCTGGTGTGGAGGGTTTCCTTTTCGATCTTGTATAACCCTCCGGCAAAGTACATGAATTCCCGTCCGGTCAGTTTATCGTACAGAAAGGGCTGATCAGGAACATACGCAAGTGTGGTCTTCGCCTCAATGGGCTGAGCAACGGTATCAAATCCGTTCACTCTGATGATACCTGCGGTCGGACTGAACAATCCAACAATCATTTTAATCGTTGTCGTTTTGCCGGCGCCGTTCGGTCCCAGAAATCCAAAAAGCTCTCCGGGTTCTACCCGCAGGGAAACGTTGTTCACCGCGGTGAACTTGTCGAATTTCTTCGTAACGTTGTGAAGTTCGATCATAGAGTGGTGAATGAACGATAAGTACTAAGGGTGGGTGTATTTGGTTCGACACACTCCACGATCAACCAGATATGGGTTTCATGCGCCACCATTCGTCCTTCTTTCACTCCCATTCGATAGTCGCTGGAGGTTTTGAGCTGATGTCGTAGACGACCCGATTGATGCCCCGCAACTCATTGGTAATCCGGAGGGATACGGAAGAAAGCACGTTGTGAGGAATATGTGCCCAATCCGCGGTCATTCCATCGACACTCGTCACCGCGCGTAGAGCGCAAGTATACTCATACGTTCGTCCGTCACCCATGACACCGACCGATCGCACGGGCAGCAAAACCACAAACGCCTGCCAGATTTCATCATAGAGTTGCGCACGCTTGAGCTCTTCGATAAAAATGTGGTCAGCCTCACGCAATAAGTCCAGTTTGTCCTTCGTAATCTCTCCAAGAAGTCTTACAGCAAGACCGGGACCCGGAAATGGATGCCGTCCGATAAGATCTTCAGGAACTTTCAGTTCCCTACCGACAGATCTGACCTCATCTTTGAAGAGTTCCCTGAAAGGCTCAATGAGCTTGAATTTCATGTTGTCGGGGAGACCGCCAACATTGTGATGAGTCTTGATTGTGACCGATGGGCCTTTGAACGATGTTGACTCGATGACATCCGGATACAATGTCCCCTGAGCAAGGAATCCGATTTCTTGCGAGAATTTCTCCGCCTCAGTCTGAAAGATATCGATGAACGTCTTTCCAATAATCTTGCGCTTCTGTTCGGGGTCCAGAACTCCCGAAAGACGGGACAGAAACTTGTCAGTTGCATCGACATACGAAAGATCGATGTGAAATGTGTTGCGGAAAGTCTCAACGACTGCTTCGCTTTCGCTTTTTCGCATCAATCCATTATTGATGTGGACGCAATGAAGCTGGTTCCCAATTGCACGGTGGAGCAAGACCGCCAACACAGAGGAATCAACCCCGCCGCTGAGCGCACAAAGGACCTTGGAGGAACCCACTTTCGTTCGAATGTCACGTATCGAAGTCTCAATAAAGGCCGTCGACGTCCACCCACCCTTCGCTCCACAAGCGCGAAACACAAAGTTCGAGAGGATTTTCTTCCCCTCCGGAGTATGGGCAACTTCTGGATGAAACTGAACCCCGAATATTTTCTTGCCTGGATTTCGGATCGCACAGATTGGAGCATTCTTCGAATGTGCGATTGGCTCGAACCCCGGCGGTAGTTGACTCAGGGAATCCCCATGACTCATCCACACACTGGTGGATACCCCCAATCCTGCGAACAAATCTTCATTCTTGTCGATCTGGAGAATCGCGCTTCCGTATTCCTTGCGGGCGAATGCGTCGACCTTCCCACCGAGTTGATCTGCAATGAGCTGCAATCCGTAGCAAATTCCCAGTATCGGAATACCCATTTCGTAGATAGCAGGAACGGGTTTCGGAGCATTTTGATCATAAACACTTGAAGGGCCGCCAGAAAGAATTATCCCGATCGGATGGATCTGTCGAATTCGCTCGACGGTCAGATTGAAAGGAAGGATTTCGCAATAAACACCAAGCTCCCGGACTCTTCGCGCGATAAGCTGAGTGTACTGAGCCCCAAAGTCGAGGATTAGGACAACTTCAGAATGTTCCATGGCCCAATATAGAAAAAAGTCCTGCTGGTTCAAAGAACGGACAGAAATTCAGTTCTCCTTATCGACGATACGAGGATTTTATTTCCTGTAGAGTCCTAGAGGTTTACCTCGATCGTTTTCTCCAAGGTCGTGTCTTTCGTTCTCAGAGTCAGGGTCTTCGCTGAGCCATCATATTTCCAGGAACTCCTTTCCAATGCGACACCCAAAATTGTCACTGTGCGAGGTTCTGTAGGAACATCAACGAATCGCACAACCAACGATCGATCACCTGGCAAATAGCTACCTTCCGATTTTGTGAGTCGGAGAGTGATCCGATCCTTTGTCCGTTTCTGTTCATACATGCGTTTCAAATAGACTCCCTGCTCGTACTTGAAGGAGACTCCATCGTCTTCGTAGTAAAGCGAAGCAGATGATGGGGCAGGATAGACTGTCAACGTTAAGGGATTTATCGAACTCTGATCCGTAAACTGGACAACTTGCTGGGTGGGGATCGTCGCCCCGGCCTTGACAAAGATTGGTAGGCGATCGATAGGTGCCGACACTCTGAACTGTTTTCCTCCTTCATATCTCTTATCTGTCCAATAGTCATACCATTCACCTTCCGGCAGCCGAAGAGTCCGGGTCGTATCCCCGGGCCAAAGCACAGGTGCGACAAGCAAATCGTCACCGAACATGAACTCGTCCTCATTCCAGATAAACGAGGGATCGTTTGGATATTCGAAGTAGAGAGGTCGCATTGCCGGGATCCCTGTTCTTGAAGCCTTGTACATCACGGTATAAACGTATGGCAGAAACTTGTAACGAAGTTCAATGGTCTCCCTGTTCACTTCTTCATATTTCGGTCCGAATACCCAAGGTTCCTTATCCGGACTGTCAATGACGGAGTGTGCCCGCATCAAAGGTGTAAATACACCAAGCTGAAGCCAGCGTGCAAACAATTCACCTGATGGGCTTCCGATAAAGCCTCCGATATCGGATCCGACAAATGGCTGTCCCGATATACTTACTCCGAGCGACATCGAAAGTGCCATCTCAAGATTATCCCACCGAGATTCATTGTCGCCAGTCCATGCGGCCGCGTAGCGCTGTCCCCCGGCGTAGGAAGCACGAGTGAGAACAAATGGACGTTCGTCAGGCCGAAGTCCGCGTATACCTTCGTAGGTTGCCTGTGTCATCAGCATGCCGTACGTGTTATGATTCTTTGCTTGAGACGTGTAGAGTCCGTTATCGTAATGGACGACATCCAGCGCCACTGTTTTGTTCGGTCCATCAAACACGGACGGCTCGTTCATGTCATTCCAGAATCCGCGGACGCCTGCTTCAGTCAAGCTCTTGAAATTGTTCCCCCACCACATTCGGGCGTCAGGGTTGGAAAAATCAGGAAACGCACAATCACCTGGCCACACCTTTCCTACAAACGGCTTTCCGTTCGGATACTTCAGGAAAATGTTGCCGACTGATCCTGTTTGATAGGCACTGTACGAAGAGTCTACT